>CAZALW010000072.1:1157-11612 GCA_964485705.1 uncultured Thiotrichaceae bacterium | reverse complement strand
GTGCTACTCACCAAAACTTACGTGAAAAAATTGAAAATGGCTCATTTAGAGAAGATCTGTTTTATCGTATCAGCGAAATCCCGTTAGAAATTCCTCCACTTCGTGATCGCGAGGGCGATGTCATTATTCTGGCACGTTTCTTCTTTGAGCAATACAACGAAGCACATGGACGAAAATTGCGCGGTTTCACCAAAGACGCATTAGGCGCAATGGAGTCTTACGCCTGGCCGGGTAATGTACGTGAACTGCAAAATCGAATTAAACGTGCGGTTATTATGACGGATGGCAAACAGGTATCATCTAAGGATCTGGAGCTGGACAGAGCTACATCAGAAACGATAAATTTCAACTTGCGAGATATTCGTGAAAAAGCTGAAAGACAGACTATATTACGTGCTTTATCACATGCAAACGGCAAGGTTGCACCTGCAGCAGAGCTGTTGTGTGTGAGTCGTCCAACACTTTATGATTTGATGAAAAAATTAAAGATTACAGCTTAAATAGAGTTTTATAGGGTGGGCACGCTTTTTTGCCCACGTGTTGGTAAGCAAAGTACCAGCTCCACTCGTTCCCACGCTCTGCGTCATTGCCATTGACTTAAGAGCTAAATCATATTTTCCTCGTTCCCACGCACTGCGTGGTAACGCAGTGATTAACGCACCAGCGTTAACAGCTTATCACCTTAGCCTACTATTTTTATGCGTTGATACAACGCTGGTGCGTTTGCTACTACGTTACCACGCAGTGCGTGGGAACGAGGAAAATATGGGAGCGAGGAAAATAAACCTGAATTCAAGCAACAAAATCACAGCAAAATCAAATAACACAATGCAGAAATAATAACCGCGCCGCTTATATTTAAAACAAACCCTTCGCTGGCCATTTTTTTTGTACTAAAAAACCCACTGGCATAAACAATACTGTTAGGCGCAGTTGCCACTGGCATCATAAATGCGCAACTGGCACTAATTGCCGCAGGAACCATTAATAATACGGGATCAATACCCGAACCCATCGCCGTAGCTGCCAATACCGGCATTAATAAAACCGTGCTCGCGGTATTACTGGTGGTTTCTGTTAAAAATGTGACCCCAAGGCAGATGGCAAAAATCATTAGCCAGATCGGTAGCGTTGATAAATCGGATAAGTTTTCGGCTAGCGTGGTACTTAAACCGGAAACGCCAAAGGCTTTGGCCAGGGTAATACCACCACCGAATAATAAAAGAATGCCCCAGGGAATGGTGGAGGCCGTTTTCCAGTCCAGTAGTTTTTCAGATTTGCGATTTTCACTTTCATAACCAGCGGGAATAACAAACATTAAAATGACGGCGATTAACGCCACCGAGGCATCATTGGCTGCAGGTAAATCCAGCCAGCTGCTCCAGCCACCAAAAGGCTCTTTTCTTGTTACCCATGCTAATGCTGTTAGCGCAAAGACAAACATGACACGTTTTTCGATGGTGCTCCATTTGCCAACATCGGGCATGTCGAAGCCGCCATTGTAGGTAAGTTTTCTGGTTAGCCATAACCAGGTTACCGGAATCATGCACAGCACCACAGGTATGCCCCAACTCATCCACTGCGTAAAACCAATATTCTTGTTAAACTGCTGTTCATACACCTGCATAAAGACCAGATTCGGCGGCGTACCGATGGGTGTGCCGATACCGCCGATGCTGGCAGCAAACGCAACACCTAACATGAGCGGGATGGCGAGCTGTTTGTCTTTTGCCTGACTGGCGACCGCCAGTGCCACCGGTAATAACATTAAGGTAGTGGCAGTGTTGGAAATCCACATGCTTAATGTGGCTGCCGCTACCATAAAACCCAGCACCAGTTGTTTGCTGCTTTTGTTGCCAAACAGGTTGACCATAAACAGTGCGAGACGTAAATGCGCGCCACTGCGTTCCATTGATTTGGATAAGATAAAACCACCGAGTAATAACAGGATAAGCGGGCTACCGTAAGACTGGCCAATTTCATTTGCAGTTAGCACGCCACTTAACTGAAAGATGGCTAACGGCAGTAGTGAAGTAACGGGGATGGGGACAGGTTCAAACACCCACCAGATGACACAGAGCATTGCCACCGCAGCGGTGATAGCAATAGCGCTGCTATCAGTTGCAGATGTCGTGTTTATTACGGTTAAGTACACCAGCAGTGCAGATAGTGGGCCGGCGTACAATGCAATGTTTTTTGAATTCATAAGAATATCTGATTAGCCATAATATTCAGCCTATTTAAAGAACTTGGTCGTAAAATCATTTTTATTACTGTCATCTCGACCAAAGGGAGAGATCTTATACCACGGTAGCTCAAGATCTCTCCCTCTGGTCGAGATGACAGTAGCAAGTTAAGTTGTTGTTTTACAATGAAAATATAAATATAGCTGGCTTTCATGGCTAATCAGATAAGAATATGGCTAAAGGTTAAGGTTTTTCACAGAAAATTCTCAAAACGACAGGTGTTTTTATATGAAACTTGTTGCTTGCATTTTTAAAGCGGCCAGAGTTTGATGCCCAGGATGACAAACTGGATGGTTAGTAAAATACATATTATCGTTGTCATAAAATAAAGTGGATTTTCTCTAAAATTAAATCCGCTGGAATACAGCTGTTTTAAGCCAATAAAGCTGCCAACGGCAGTTAATAAAAATGCACCTTCGTTAAAAATAAGCAAGGTTAATAAAGGCAGAACAGTGAAACCATCTGCCCCCGTTTTGCTGCCTATGGTAACAACCAGTAAAATAAATACACCCAATGCGAGGGCGAGATAAGGGAAGTTGATGGCTTTTATTTGCATTTTTTTATCCGTCTTGTTAAATAGCAGCATTGTTTCATATTAAGATCTATAAAACTGATTTTTTCAGAAAATGAACGCGAATCGTAATAAATTTAGCTTTTGTGTGTATTTATTTTCGTTCATTTTCGGAGAAAATAGTTGTATGCCACTTGATCTTGTGTAATGTTAAGTAATATCAGTATGATAGATTTTAAGTGTAAGCACTAATAAAAATGGGGCATGCAATGTCTAATAAGAAAAAAAATCAGGATCAGGCAGCCCTTGATTACCATCAGTTTCCCACTCCGGGGAAGTTACAGATTAGTGCCACCAAACCATTGGCCACACAAAACGATTTGTCACTGGCGTATTCTCCCGGTGTTGCCTGTGCCTGCACCGAAATCCATGCCGACCCAGCTAAAGCGGCTGATTATACGATACGATCGAATCTTGTCGGTGTTGTCACCAATGGCAGTGCTGTTCTAGGTCTGGGTAATATCGGACCGTTAGCGGCTAAGCCGGTGATGGAAGGCAAGGCGGTTTTGTTTAAGCGTTTTGCAAACATCGATGTATTTGATATTGAAATTGACCAGCCTGATATTGATAAATTTGTTGATACCGTTGCCGCTTTGGAACCGACATTCGGCGGTATTAATCTTGAAGACATAAAAGCACCGGAATGTTTTGAGATTGAACGACGTTTGCGAGAGCGCATGAATATTCCTGTTTTTCATGATGACCAGCATGGTACTGCGATTATTGTCACCGCAGCGATACTGAGTGGTTTAAAAGTAGTCGGTAAAAATATTAAAGATATTCACCTGGTCACTTCGGGTGCGGGGGCGGCAGCATTAGCGTGTTTGAATCAGTTAATCAATGCGGGTTTGTCACCTGAAAACATAATAGTCACAGACAGGGCAGGAGTGATTTATCAAGGTCGTCAGGCAGATATGGACCAATGGAAAGCCGTTTATGCCTCTGCTACAAAACATAGAACCTTAAGCGAAGCCCTGTTTAACGCCGATGTATTTTTGGGTTTATCTGCGCCGGATGTGATTAAGCCGGAAATGCTAACTGGTATGGCTGAAAAACCGATGATTTTAGCGTTGGCTAATCCGATACCGGAAATATTACCAGAACTGGTTAAGCAGATTCGCCCTGATGCGTTAATCTGCACCGGGCGCTCTGATTATCCAAACCAGGTCAATAACGTTTTATGTTTTCCTTTTATCTTTCGTGGTGCACTTGATGTCGGTGCCACCACGATTAACGAAGAAATGAAACTGGCCTGCGTTAATGCCTTATCCGAGCTTGTACAGAAAGAAGTGTCGGATGATGTGTTACAGGCATATGGCGGAAAACCGGATAAGTTTGGTGCTGACTATTTAATCCCTAAACCTTTTGATCCCAGGCTGGTTGTCGAACTTTCCATGGCGGTTGCGATGGCAGCGATGGCCACAGGTGTTGCCACTAGACCGATAAAAGATTTTTATGCCTACCGCAATAAGTTACAGCATTTTATTAACCGTTCCGGTTTCTTTATGCGACCGATTATGGATCGTGCCAAAGGCAGTAATAAAAAACTGGTGTACGCCGAAGGTGAAGAGTTACGCGTGTTACAGGCTGCGCAGCAGGTGGTTGATGAAAACATAGCACGTCCGGTTTTAATCGGTAATCGTGAAATTATTACTGAAAATATCAATAGCCTGGGTCTGCGTATAAAAGAAGGCGTGGATGTAGATATTGTTGATCCACAGCATAATCCGGATTTTTCAACATACGCCGATTATTACCATATTTTAATGGGGCGAAAAGGTGTCACCCCGGGCGGTGCAAAACATATTGTGCGCAATCGTAATACCATATTAGCGGCTTTAATGGTAAAGCAGGGTGATGTTGATGCCATGATTGCCGGTGTTGCTGGCGGTTTTACCCGCAGTCTGGGTCATATTATTAATGTTGTCGGTAAAGCAAAAGGCATTAAACAGGCATCCACCATTGTCGCTCATATATTGCCCACGCAAACCTTGTTTATTTGTGATGCACATGTCACTAAAAACCCCAGTGTCGAAGAACTGGTTGAAACCACCAGGCTTGCTGCCGCAGAGATTCGTTCTTTTGGTATAGAACCGAAAATTGCTTTTGTCTCGCATTCAAACTTTGGTGCTTCTGATGATGAATCCGCAGTAAAAATGCGCGCTGCATTGACTATTTTGCACCAGCTCGACCCCGATCTGGAAGTCGATGGTGAAATGCATGCCGATGCCGCCTTATCCGTGACCTTACGCAACCGTCTGTATCCACATTCAAAATTAAAAGGCGTGGCTAACCTGCTGGTTATGCCAAATGCAGATGCCGCCAATATTTCGATGACTATATTGAAAATGCTGGGTGGTGGGGTAACGATAGGGCCTATTTTAATGGGTATGTCGAAGTCTGCGCACATCGTCGCGCAGGCGATTACGGTGCGTAATCTGGTGAATATGAGCGCGGTGGCGGTTGAACATGCAATGCGGTAATAAACATTATTATCCACCGATGAACACCGATGAACACAGATGAACACAGATAAAGTAAAGTCTTTTATAATTTAAAGATAAAATTTTTTATATTGTAAGTTTTTCTCGTTACCACGCACTGCGTGGTAATGCAGCGAATAACGCACCAGCGTTACAACAACTTAGCCTGTCACTATTATCCCGTAACGCTGGTGCGTTAGCTACTACGTTACCACGCGGTGCGTGGTAACGAGATAAAGTCGATGGTGAAATGCATGCCGATGCCGCCTTATCCGTGACCTTACGCAACCGTCTGTATCCACATTCAAAATTAAAAGGCGTGGCTAACCTGCTGGTCATGCCCAATGCCGATGCCGCCAATATTTCGATGACTATATTAAAAATGCTGGGTGGTGGGGTAACGATAGGACCTATTTTAATGGGCATGTCGAAATCTGCGCACATAGTCGCGCAGGCGATTACGGTGCGTAATCTGGTGAATATGAGCGCGGTTGCGGTTGAACATGCGATGCGGTAAAAGCTGGAGTTATAAGTTGTAAGTTTTAAGTTATACGTCACTTACAACTTTAAACTTAAAACTTAAAATCTGCTTCTATAAATAAGATAAACTCCTTATTTTTCACTACCCGTAAATAACAATGGCAGTCCAGTGGTATCCCGGGCACATGAACAAAGCCCGCCGTATTATTAAAGAATCTATGTCTGAAGTTGATCTGGTGATCGAAGTGATGGACGCACGGATTCCCTTTAGCAGTGAAAATCCGATGGTTGCCGAGTTGCGCCAGCATCGCCCGTGTATAAAAATCCTGAATAAAAGTGATCTGGCTGATCCGGTTATTACCAGAATGTGGTTGCAGTATTTTGACAAAGAGCAGGGGGTGAAAGCCCAGGCACTGTCGGTGCTGGAAAAATCCAGAACAAAAAACCTGCCAGCTTTATGCCGTAAAATGTTGCCTGAGCGTGGCTCTGCAGTTAAACCCATTCGTATTATGATTATGGGTATTCCCAATGTTGGCAAGTCAACATTAATCAATACCCTGGCCGGAAAAACACTGGCAAAAGTGGGTGATGAACCGGCGGTCACCAAAGTGGTTTCATCGACACAGCAACGCATCATTCTTGCAGGAGGTATTGCTCTGTCGGATACCCCGGGTATTTTGTGGCCGAAAATAGAAAATGCAAACAGTAGCTACCGCCTCGCGATTACCGGTGCGATAAAAAATACCGCTATCGATTATGAAGATATTGCGCTGTTCGCTGCGGATTATTTAATTAAAGCCTATCCGGAAAAAGTACTTAAACGTTACAAATTAAAAAATACCCCGAAAACGGGTATTGGCTTGCTTGAAGACATTGGGCGAAAACGTGGCTGCCTACGTGCCGGTGGTGTTATTGATTTACAACGTGCTTCTGAAATTCTTATCCATGAAATTCGTAGTGGTGCATTGGGACAGCTTAGTTTTGAAACGCCGGAGATGATAGCAGTAGAGACGGTTTTTGCTGAATCGTAGGGAAAAATATAATGAAAATATTTATAAAAATTATATATTTATATCGTTTATTTAATGTTAATTATTTAACATGAATGTAGGTTGGGGTGAATGTTTTTTATGAACCCCAACAGGTTATCTGCGGAAGCTTGTTGGGGTTCGACCCTCACCCCAACCTACGATCATATGTCATTATCTGTATCATAAATTGACATAATCTGTGTCAGTTCAATGATGATCTGTTTGCTTTCAGAGTCATTAAATTCCGCTAGCTCTGAGATGGTTTTTCCCTTTTTCGCATTTTCTAATAATTGATTAACCTGTGAACAGCCTTGTGCGCATAGTGCTTCAATTTTGTTGCTTATTTTTTTGGCGTGCACGGATGACATAAATTAGAAAGGTTTGTGTGACTGGCTTAAATATTGATGTGAACGCATTTCAACAAGTCTGCTGCTGACCCGGCGGAAAGCAAATTCTAGCATGTTCCCCTGATAGAGTTTTTCGGGTGCTTCGTCCGCGCTGGCGATGAGCGTTACATTTCTGTCATATAACTCATCAATAAGGTAGATAAAACGGCGTGTTTTATCATCACTGTATTCGTCCATTACCGGAATGTTAGTAACAATAATGGTATTGAATTGTTGTGCAAGTTTTATATAGTCCTGCGCGGCTCTTGGTGTGGTACAGATAACATCAAAATCAAACCAGGCAATTTCTTTACTGCAGCTAATGGATTGTATTTTTCGGTTAAGAATGTTTAGTATTTTGTTTTCAGTGACAGGTGTTATCGCCAGTTCCAGCATTCTTTGTTTGATTTGTAAATGCGTGTTGCCTGTTATTGGTGTGTAAAAAACATCAGCCTGTTCCAGTAGTGATGTTCGATGATCGATACCTCCATCAAGTTCAATGACTTCTGTGTGTTTTTTAATGAGTTTTATAGCCGGTAAAAAACGTTCACGTTGTAAACCGTTTAGGTATAAATCATCGGGTACGCGATTGGAGGTGGCCACCAGGCATACCTGCTGTTTAAACAGGGCATGAAGTAATTCGCTGAGAATCATCGCATCGGTGATGTTGGTGACAATAAATTCATCAATGCACAGCAGTTTGTATTTTTTTGATAAGTCTTTGGCTATTTGTTGCAAAGGGTTTTTAGACCTGCTTTTTTGCTTGTTTAGTGCTCCCAGCTTTTCATGAATATCAAGCATAAAATGATGAAAGTGGATACGGTATTTATTTTTGATGTCGAGTTCTTCGTAAAACAGATTCATCAACCAGGTTTTGCCACGACCAACGCCGCCCCACAAATATAAACCCTGAACAGGTTGTGGATGGTGTTTCTTAAAAGGTGAAAATTTTTTTAGGGTATCCAGTAGAGCGGGTTTGCTATTTACAGTTAACGCTTTACTAAGGGATTCCAGCTTTAGAATGGCTTGTTCCTGCGCGGCATCAGCAACCATGTCGGGCTGCTGCAATGCTTTTTTGTATTGTTCGGTTAATGACATATTTGCAGTTGTGTTTACTTTTAAAGAATTATATAGAATAACGGGTGTTTTCGTTGTCGCTATTGGCTGATTTTGGTAGAATTTCCTCCCGAGCAGATGAGTGTGTTCACCAGACCATGAGCATAGCTTCGGGTTTTGGTTCAGGTTATGCCACTTTCTTCACTCTAAAATCATGTTTTTAGAAATCATGTTCAACCATTTCTATTTTTCTTGCAACCAGGGCGACGTTTTCCATGACCAGATATATTTTTGTTACCGGTGGTGTTGTTTCTTCATTGGGTAAAGGTCTTGCTTCCGCTGCGGTCGGCGCTATTTTAGAAAGCCGTGGTCTGAAAGTTCAGATGATGAAACTTGATCCTTATATCAATGTGGATCCGGGAACCATGAGCCCATTTCAGCATGGCGAAGTGTTTGTCACTGAAGACGGTGCTGAGACGGACCTGGATTTGGGCCATTATGAACGTTTCGTTAATACCCGCACCGGCAAGTCAAGCAATTTTACTACCGGTAAAGTTTACGAAAGTGTTATTCGCAAAGAACGTCGTGGTGAATATCTGGGGGCTACGGTTCAGGTTATCCCGCATATTACTGACGAAATTAAATCACGTATTAAAGCCGGTGCCAATGATGCTGATATCGTCATGGTCGAAATTGGTGGCACAGTGGGTGATATTGAGTCGCTGCCATTTATGGAGGCGATTCGCCAGATGGGTGTCGAGTTGGGCAGGCAACACGCCATGTTTATGCACCTGACTCTGGTGCCTTATATTGCCACTGCTGGCGAAGTTAAAACCAAACCCACGCAACACTCAGTGAAAGAATTACGCTCTATTGGTATTCAACCGGATTTATTGCTTTGCCGTTCTGAGCGACCACTAACCGAAGAACAACGCAGTAAAATCGCTTTGTTTACCAGTGTGCAAGCTAAAGCCGTTATCTCAGCTATTGATTTAGATAATATTTATAAAATTCCACAATGGATGCACGACCATGGTGTTGATGACATCATCGTTGAGCATATGAATCTTGATGTTAAGCCCACTGATTTGTCTGACTGGCAAAAAGTGGTTGATGTGATGTCAAATCCAGCGCATGAAGTGACCATCGGCATGGTTGGTAAATATATTGACTTGACCGAGTCCTATAAGTCACTGAATGAATCCTTATCGCATGCCGGCGTGCATAATGATGCACGTATCAATATTCGTTATATTGATTCTGTTGAGCTTGAGTCCGGCAACATGACTGCGCTTGAAAACCTGGATGCCATTTTAGTGCCTGGTGGTTTTGGTGATCGTGGCATTGAAGGCAAAATTGCTGCCATTAAATATGCGCGAGAAAACAAAATCCCCTATCTGGGTATTTGTCTGGGTATGCAGCTGGCGGTCATTGAATTTGCCCGTCATGTTGCCGGTTTAACGGACGCACACAGCAGCGAATTTGATGTTAATACTACGCATCCTGTTATCGCCTTAATTACCGAATGGCAGGATGAAAACGGCCGCATTGAAAAACGTAATATCAATTCTGATATGGGTGGCACCATGCGTTTAGGTGGTCAAACCTGTTTACTGCAGAAGAATACACTGGCACGTGTCGCGTATGGCGCAGAGTCTATCGTCGAACGCCATCGTCATCGTTATGAATTTAATAATCATTATTTACAACAGTTAACCGATGCCGGTCTGGTGATAGGTGGCAAGTCCAATGATGGTAATTTGATGGAAATGGTGGAGTTGCCGCAGGAAGGATCGCACTCGCACCCGTGGTTCCTGGGTTGTCAGTTTCATCCTGAATTTACCTCAACACCAAGAAAAGGGCATCCATTGTTTACTGATTATATAAAAGCTGCATTGGTACATCAGAAAAGTAAAACAGATGTGGCAGAAGCCACTCCGTCTGTTGCTTCGTAAACAGCGCATCCGTGTGCCACGACTGCGTAATAGCACTGATGGTAAAAGGTAGTGTGGGCATGATTTTTTGCCCGCGCATTCAGCTATACATTTATAATATCAGGCAGTCTTTTTGAAGTGAGGCACGAACCCCTGCAAGTCGTCACACACAAACTGTTGGGCTTTATAAAATTATCCCAATCTACAGAGTAAATTAAATGAAACTATGTGATTTTGAAGTTGGCCTGGATAAACCGCTGTTTTTAAT
>CAZALW010000072.1:0-1057 GCA_964485705.1 uncultured Thiotrichaceae bacterium | reverse complement strand
ATTAAATGAAACTATGTGATTTTGAAGTTGGCCTGGATAAACCGCTGTTTTTAATTGCCGGCCCCTGTGTTATTGAAAGTGAAAAAATGGCGATGGAAACCTCGGCACAGTTAAAGGAAATTACCGCACGACTGGGTATCCCGTTTATCTATAAATCATCGTTTGATAAAGCCAACCGCTCATCCGGTAGCAGCTTTCGCGGCCCAGGCATGGAAGAAGGTTTACGCATATTGCAAAAAGTAAAAGACGAAGTTGGCGTGCCGGTGTTAACCGATGTGCATGAAGACACACCAATGGATGAGGTCGCCGCAGTGGTAGATGTCTTACAGACTCCTGCATTTTTATGTCGGCAGACTAATTTTATTTTGAAGGTGGCAGCAACGGGTAAACCGGTCAACATCAAAAAAGGTCAATTTTTAGCACCTGGTGATATGAAAAACGTCATTGATAAAGCACGCTCTATCGGTAATCAAAATATCATGGCGTGTGAACGCGGTGTTTCATTTGGTTATAACAACCTGGTTTCTGATATGCGCTCATTAGCCATCATGCGTGAAAGCAACTGCCCGGTGGTTTTTGACGGCACCCATTCTGTGCAGTTACCCGGTGGTCAGGGTACATCTTCTGGTGGTCAGCGTGAACATATACCGGTATTAGCTCGCGCTGCAGTTGCGGCTGGTATTTCCGGCCTGTTTATGGAAACCCATCCCGATCCGGCAAACGCTTTGAGTGATGGGCCGAATGCATGGCCATTGCAAAAAATGGAATCGCTGTTATCAGTTTTAAAGCAGATAGATACACTGGTTAAAAGTAACACTTTGCACGAACTGGATTTATAGCCTCTGACAGTTTTAAGTTATAAGTTATAAGTTATAAGTTATAAGTAAAAACATACAACTTACAACCCTGGAAAGGAACAAAAATTTCTCGTTCCCACGCTCTGCGTGGTAACGCATACTGAGTTTAAGTAAATATACGTTAGTGTTTGACACACCTGTATGATCCGGTATGCATTCCCACGCGGGAGCGTGGGAACTAGAAAACTTAAAACTTAAAA
>CAZALW010000071.1:0-11810 GCA_964485705.1 uncultured Thiotrichaceae bacterium | reverse complement strand
CAAGCAAACGTCGCTCAGATGGACGCATGGTGTAATGATGCGCCGATTGTTTTTGCTTCATCAATAGGACAGGCTGGGTTATGCCTTCTGTTAAGTGTGCCACCAGTGAGTACAGCGGTTTTATGCTGACCACGATAGTGCCAGGGCTGTTGGTTTGTGTGTTACTGGCGAAGACATGCGCCTGTGTGGATAAAGCAAGAACAAGGATGCTTGCTATTATGCCTGTTGTTATTAAGCGCTTCATAATTAAATCGGGTTAAAATAGCTATATTACCATGTAACATGAGAACGAAACTTGACAAGTGCTTCTGTGGATAGAGTGTAGAACGGGACATGCTTTAACTCCAACCCCAATGTCAGTAAGTTAAGCAGTAATGTTCGTCATTCCGGCAGTCTTTTAGCCGGAATCCATTGGTCAGCGGGGTACAATGCTAGTTATATCAGACTCTACCCATCATGGATTCCGGCTAAAAGACTGCCGGAATGACGGCAAAAGTCTTAACTTACTGGCATTGACTCCAACCCTGATTTTATCCAGCTAAAAACAAACATGCTAAAGACAGAAAAGATTACAAAAAGCCCACTCACTGATAACAATATTTTATTGACTGCAGAAAACATCAGCTTTGTTGCTCGTGAAAAAACCATTCTTACCGAGGTAAATTTACAGGTAAGTAGCAGAGAGATTATCACCTTAATCGGCCCCAATGGCGCAGGCAAAACCAGCTTGATACGTATTCTACTCGGGCTTAGTGATGCCAGCTCCGGCAAAGTAAAAACAAGGAAAAATCTACGCATCGGTTATGTGCCGCAACGTATTGTGGTGCCGGAAGTGATGCCGTTGCGGGTAATTGATTTTTTGAATGTCAGCAACCGGTATACACTGGAGCAATGCCAGCAAAAACTCGATGAAGTTAATTGTAGCGACTTACTGCAATCAGCCATGCAAAGCATTTCAGGCGGTGAAATGCAGCGGGTATTACTGGCGCGCGCCTTACTCAAACAACCACAGCTTTTAGTGCTGGATGAACCGGCTTCGGGCATGGATATTATTGGCCAGCAGGCACTGTATAAAACCATTCGTGATATCCGCGACAAACATGATTGCGGCATCTTAATGGTGTCGCATGATTTGCACCTGGTGATGGCGCAAACCGACAGGGTGATTTGTTTAAACACTCATATTTGTTGTACCGGCCATCCTGATGATGTCAGCGAACATCCGGAATACATCAAACTGTTTGGTGATGCCATTGATGGCCTGGCACTGTATTCACACCATCACGACCATGAACATGATATACACGGTAATATTGTTGCATCCGAACATTGCCATAGCTGTGAGTTTAATCAGGATAATAAATAATGTGTCTCTATGTGGCAATGAATGAAATGAATTACTCGTTCCCACGCTCTGCGTCACTGCCATTGACTTAAGAACTAAATCATATTTTGACCTCGTTACCACGCACTGCGTGGTAACGTAGTAGCAAACGCACCAGCGTTGTATCAACACATAAAAATAGTAGGCTAAGGTGATAAGCTGTTAACGCTGGTGCGTTAATCACTGCATTACCACGCAGTGCGTGGGAACGAGACACTTTTATTTTATTAAGGTTAGTTTTTAGTGGATAGTTTTATTTTATATGCCCTTGCTGCCGGCATTGCACTGGCTTTGGTAGTCGGCCCATTAGGTAGCGTAGTGGTATGGCGACGCATGGCTTATTTTGGCGATACCCTGGCTCACGCGGCCCTGTTAGGTGTGGCGCTGGCAATTGCCGCTGAACAATTACCGATGACCGGAGTCGGTTTGATTGGTGTATTGATTGCGGCATTATTATTCTGGCTGGAAAAGCAAAGTGATTTGTCCACTGATACCCTATTAGGCATTCTTTCACATAGCGCCCTCGCCTTAGGTTTGATTGTGCTGTCGGTGATACAGGCTCAGGGCTTTAATATTAATTTAATGTCTTACCTGTTCGGTGACCTGCTCGCAGTCGGCCCATCTGACCTTATACTTATGTACAGCAGCGTGGTAATTATATTACTGGTATTCAGCCAGATATTATCACCCCTGATTTCAATGTCAGTTAATGAAGAACTGGCACGTATTGATGGCATTGCTGTTGAGAAAATACGCTTTATTTTTATGATCCTACTTGCTCTGGTGATTGCCGTAGCATTAAAAGTGGTTGGCATACTGTTAATTACTGCTTTGTTGATTATTCCGGCAGCAACCGCACGGCTGTATTCAAAATCACCCAAACAGATGGTTCTGGTTTCGATCCTGATGGCGATTGCCGCTGTTGTTTTAGGACTGCTGGCTTCACTTGGCTGGGATTTTCCTACCGGACCCGCTATTGTGGTTTCTGCCTCATTTTTGTTTTTTGTTTCGCGTGTTTTTGTTCGGCATGGTTGATATCGGTCATTAGCGGACACACAAAAACATTCTATCCACAGATGAACACAGATAAAAACAAAATGAAAAATTGTAGATGCACTATGATAATTTTTTGGTATTCGCACGGTCGTGCCCGCTAATAATGACATGGTACTAATACCAAAATATTAATTCCGAACCACCAAAAAAAAACAAAAAAAGGTTTTATCTGTGTTCATCTGCGTTTATCTGTGGATAATTAGCTTTTAAAGTTTTTCCTGTTTTTATCGCTTTAATCGCCGCAACCACTTCATCATAAGCATGTTGTGCAATCTCATCACGAGTTTTGCCTTTACTGTGTATAGGTTCGAGAAAATGCACTTCAACATCAATACCGGGCGCACGGCTAATTAAATCAAACGAATCGCCAGCCGAGGCATCACCAAGAAACAGTGTCACCGGATTTATTTCTATGACATGGGCTTGTGGACCTCGGCTGTTTTGAATTTTACGTGGATAAAAAATAGCCACTGGCTGCACCATGGCATGTGCGTCGATGGCGCTTTGCATCAATCGACTGTGGAATTTTTTGATGTGACCATCGGTGGTTGTAGCTTCGGCAAAAATCAGGCTGTTATGCTGCTGCGCCAAGACAGCCGTAATTTCACTGCTTGAACCCGAGGCCGAGATTCGGCAGCCACGTTTTATATATAACGTGCCTGCTCGTGTTGCCAGCCAGCCTATTATCGGTATGTTTTTTACTTCATCTTTGGATAAAAAATGTACCGGTACGAGATGCCCGAGGACAAGAATATCCAGCCAGGAAATATGATTGGCAACAAACAGTGTTTTTTCTGTCAGTGGCGTACCACAGATTTTTATTTTTACACCCAAAAAACGGGTAAGAACTCCCAGCATTTTTCCTACTAAGTTCGTGGCAAAACCCTGTGGTTCCCGAGTATTTCGTAAAAATAGGATTGTTAAAATAATGCCAACAATTAACCACAAAACAAGCAGTACAGATCGATAAAATTTTCTTATCGCTGACATTAAGGTATTAACCAAAACGCATGGACAGGTCGATGGCTTTTATATCTTTGGTTAAAGCGCCGGTAGAAATATAATCCACACCGGTTTTAGCGACATCATGAATGTTGTCAATAGTGATATTGCCGGAGGCTTCGCTGATGATTTTTCCTTTACAGATAACCACAGCCTGCTTCAAGGCTTCGATGTTAAAATTATCCAGCAGTACACGGTCAGCACCGGCCGCTATCGCTTGGCGTAATTCATTTAAATTTTCAACTTCCACTTCAACGTTTAAAGCAGGGTTATGAAAACGTGCTTCGTTGATGGCATTGCTTATACCACCGCAGGCGTGTATGTGATTTTCTTTTATCAAATAAGCATCAAACAACCCTAAGCGATGGTTTTCACAACCGCCACAGGAAACCGCGTACTTTTGCGCCAAACGTAAACCTGGAATAGTTTTTCGGGTGTCCAGAACTTTTGTTTTAGTGTCGGCAATTTTTTTTGCATAACGCGATGACAGGCTGGCGGTGGCCGACAATGTTTGTACAAAATTGAGCGCACAACGTTCGCCGCTAAGAATATTTCGCGATGAACCGCTAATGGTACAGATAGTTTGACCAGCTTCGATGCTTTCTCCATCATCAACCAACCAGTCGATTAATATTTCATCATCAATTTGGCGATAGGTCTCTTCAAACCAGTCGAGACCACAAAATACGCAAGGTTCTCGACTAATAACGTTTGCCAGTGAAATGTTGTCGTGTGGAATTAATTGAGCAGTTATATCGCCTTCGCCAATATCTTCTTTCAACGCATTAAATACATTTTCTTCAATAATGCTTTGTGGTACTTGCAAAAATGCCATGGATTAAAAAATTATCATAATTCTGATGTGTTGTAATTACCCAGCGAATTTCAATGTTAGTACTTTTTAAAATAATTCACCACGAAGTACACGAAGAGCACGAAGTTTTAAAGTATCTCGAACAAAATACACCTATATTTTATCATTGCCTATGATTTTTCTTCGTGTGCTTCGTGATCTTCGTGGTGAAAGTGTTCTGTTTTTTTGATGGTGCTAAGTAGTTACGTTAATTTAAAAGCTTACAAAAAACCTTAGAATTACGCTGGTAGTTGTATAAAGATTTTTTTTCTATGGGCAAATCTTCAGCACCACACTCTACAAAACCCCGTTCCAGAAACCAGTGCATGGTTTGTGTGGTTAAGGTAAATATTTTATTCATGTGCTTCTTTTTTGCCTGCCACTCAAGGTGTTGCATCAGATCGTCGCCACGCCCCTGTGTTTGATAGTCCCGGTGGACAGCAAGACAGGCAAGTTCGGCGACCTGTTCTTTGGCAAAAGTAAATAATGCAGCACAGGCGATTATCATGCCGTCGCGTTCGATTACGGTGAAATTTTTTATATCCAGTTCCAGTTGCTCACGTGAGCGTTTCACCAGTACACCGCCCTCCTCCAGTGGTGAAATCAGCTCCATAATGCCACCGATATCATCAATACCTGCAGTGCGTAGGCCTTCATAATTACCAGCGGTAACAAGTGTACCGGTACCATCACGGGTGTACAGCTCCAGCAATAACGCACCATCGATTTGTCTGCTTATTAAATGCACCCGATGTACGCCGCCACGACAGGCGGTTACAGCACTGTTTAAATTGGCCTGTATTTCTATTGAAATTTCATCTGCCGTTTCATTAACCTGAGCAACAGGTTTGTTTGCCTGCCGATTATCACCATAGCTGTTACCGTCATTGCCGTTACGATGCCCAATTTCACGGTGGTTGTTTAGCCAGTTTTTTGCATGTGGCAAGTCCAGTTGCTGTAACAAACTACCTTCTTTATCACTAACACCTTTATTTTCCAGGACAAAAATTAATTTGTCCGCTTTTAAGGCGATGGCAGTTTGTGTTGCCACGTCTTCTGCACGAAGATTAAAAACTTCGCCAGTTGGTGAATAGCCAATGGGCGAAATCAGCACCACATTTTGGTTGACCAATTGCTGATTAATTGCCAGTGCATCAACGCTTCTGACATTGCCAGTCTGGCAAAAATCGATGCCATTATGTATGCCAAAAGGTTGCGCGATGATGAAGTTGCCGGAAACCACGCGTACCGATGCATCCGCCATAGGTGTATTAGGCAAGCCCATAGAAAGTTGCGCTTCAATGCGCAAACGCGTTTGACCGACAGCCTGCTCAACGCCAGCCATGTGCTCGCTTAATGTAATGCGCAAACCAGCAGCAAACTCGGAGTGGAAATTTAACGCATTTAACTGCTGTTTGATCTGCACTCTGGCACCATGTACCAGTACAATACGCACCCCCAGACTGCCTAGCAGTGCAATATCATGTATCAAATGTGCAAAACCATCATGCGCCACCGCTTCGCCACCAAACAGGATGACGAAGGTACTGCCACGATGTGCATGTATATAGGGGGCTGATTTTCGGAACCAGTCCACATGAGCATCATTATTTTTATTATTTTTAATTTTTTTGCCCATTTGATGATCTCGGCACACTTTTTATTTAACTACGCTGGTAATATACGCGCTTTTGTTATGATATGTGTTTTCACATGAAAATAATTTTTTAATAACACGTTGGATTAATTACAAATTTATGAATTAGTAGCACCAAAAAGTGCAACTGTCATCTCGAGCGGGGGGAGAAATCTAGTGCTACCGCTGTATAAGATCTCTCCCTCCGCTCGAGATGACAAATGGTCGATTTGTAATTAGTAATTAGTAATTAATAATTAATAAAGAAGGTGAATAAAATGGCAAATGATAAAACACGTAAATATTCTTCCGTTGTAGTTGACGGCGTTTCACGCGCGCCCAGTCGCGCCATGTTACGCGCAGTCGGATTTAATGACGCCGATTTTAAAAAGCCGCAGGTTGGCATTGCCTCAACCTGGAGCATGATCACACCCTGCAACATGCATATTAACAAATTGGCAGAAGAAGCCGCGCAGAGCGTCAATGAAGCAGGCGGAAAAAGTGTCATCTTTAATACTATCACTGTCTCTGACGGTATCTCCATGGGCACACAGGGAATGCGTTACTCACTGGTATCACGCGAGGTAATTGCCGACTCAATCGAAACCGTCAGTAGCGCACAGGGATTTGATGGTGTGGTGGCATTTGGTGGCTGCGACAAAAACATGCCCGGCTGCATGATCGCCTTCGCGCGCTTAAACCGCCCATCTATTTTTGTCTACGGCGGCACTATCAAACCCGGCAAAAAACACCGTGATATTGTTTCTGTGTTTGAGGCAGTAGGCGGAGTAGCGGCTGGCAAGGTGTCCGAAGCCGAATTAAAAGAAGTAGAAGAAACCTCAATTCCCGGCCCCGGTTCCTGTGGCGGCATGTACACCGCCAACACCATGGCCTCGGCGATTGAAGCCATGGGCATGAGCCTGCCCAACAGCTCAGCCCAGGAAGCGGTATCTGAAGATAAAAAAAATGACTGTTTCCGCGCTGGCACTGCAGTCATGAACTTAATTGAAAAAGACATTAAACCCAGAGACATCATGACGCGCAAAGCATTCGAAAATGCCATCACCATGATTATTGCATTAGGCGGTTCCACTAATGCCGTTTTGCACATGCTGGCAATCGCACACTCTGCTCATGTCGAGCTGGAGCTGGATGACTTTACCCGCATTGGTGCAAATGTTCCCATGCTGGCTGACTTAAAACCCAGCGGACGCTATTTGATGTCAGAGTTAATCGCCATTGGCGGTATTATGCCATTGATGAAAACGCTGCTGGATGCCGGCTTGTTACATGGCGACTGCATGACGGTAACCGGTAAAACCATGGCAGAAAATCTGGCCGAGGTAAAACCCTACCCTGCCGGACAGGACATTATTCGCCCACTGGATAACCCGATCAAAAAAGACAGCCACCTGGTGATTATGTACGGCAATATAGCAACTGGCGGTTCAGTAGCAAAAATTACCGGTAAAGAAGGGCTGAATTTTACCGGCAACGCACGGGTATTTGACTCCGAAGAAGCAGCACTGGCAGCCGTGCTCGATGATACTGTAGTGAAAGATGATGTTATCGTGATTCGCTATGAAGGCCCGGTTGGCGGCCCGGGCATGCGCGAAATGTTAAGCCCGACCAGCGCCATTATGGGCAAAGGTCTGGGCAAAGAAGTGGCATTGATTACCGACGGCCGTTTCTCTGGCGGCAGTCACGGCTTTGTCGTGGGTCACATCACCCCTGAAGCCATGATTGGTGGCGCGATTGCCATTATCGAAGACGGCGACAGCATTACCATTGACGCTGAAACCCGGGCGGTAAACCTGAATATTCCACAGCAAGAAATCGACAGCCGTCTGGCCAAATGGAAAAAACCACCGCCAAAAGCCACTCGTGGCATTTTGTCAAAATATGCCCGGCTGGCGGTGACTGCATCAGAAGGTGCGGTGACTGATAAGTTTTAAAGCCTCAAAATATAATGCTGACATAAGCAAATAGCATTGCCTGGAGGAGACTGTAGACCTTGTTCCAGGCAATTATTTTCACGTCACCATCCTGGGCGATCATTACAGAGAAGCGCTGATTAAGTTAATTATTTGTAACTACTCAGCATGTTTCAATTTTTTGCGGTTTATTAAAATATTTTTCACCACGAAGACCACGAAGATATAAAGGGTCCACTCATATTGAGTGGATATAGTACATACGTATGTCGTATCTAATCGTGTTGATCATTAACCATAATTTTTCTTCGTGATCTTCGTGTACTTCGTGGTAAATCGGTTTCTTTTTTGATAACGCTGAGTAGTTACAATTATTTTAGGCTTGTTAAAGCAATTGGACTTAATCAGTGCATGCCTAACTCAGCCGTCAAACTTACTTCTCTGTTTTAAAACTAATTGTTTTATGACTACCATCACAGAACGGCTTATTTTTAGATGCGCCGCAGCGGCACAGCGCGACTTTTGTTCCTGACCATGCAGCACGACCGCTACTGGTTTGCATAACAACATTTCCGTTCAACATGATCGGACCATCTTTAATCTGAATGATTTTCAATTTTCCACCAGATGATTCGAGTGCCTCACCTTTTTCACCGATCGCACCGTAGTCTTTAAAATTAATTTCTTCATGGCTATTATCACAGAATGGTTTATTTTTTGAGGCACCACATCGACACAGGGCTGCTCTAAACTGAACCCCCGGCATGTCACCGGCTGCACCGTCTATATCCAGATCACCTCGAATAAAATAAGGCCCCTGATAACTCACGGTCACCCGGTTCGCTGAATCTGCTGTTTCGGTAACAGCGTTATTGTCAGACTCAAAGGAAATAGCCCCTGTCGGGCAGCGCTTAACCACATCAACCACATCGTCAACAGATGTCAGATCAGGTTTGCACCACGGATCACGCCCACCGACAAATAAATCCCCTTCGGAAAAACTACATTCTCCAATATGAATACAAAGTCTGCCATCCCATTCGACGTTAATTTTTTCACCCGGATACTTCGTTATATCTGTACTCATAACTCTCCCCCTTGCCATTTTGTGAATGAATGCTTAAAACCATACCACTACCAAAATTCATTTCCAAACCCTGCGACACAATTTTAATTATTAAGGTAAAATCGCGCCAGATAAAAATCATATTTAATTGCTATAGGGCATCTCTAAAAATAGAAGCACACTTTATGAAACGCATAAAACAGCACCTTTTTCACCCAAAAACTCACCGAATAGCCCACTATTCACCTCCTTTTTGGATAAAAAATGCACTATTTTCTGTATTCCTTAAATCACACTTCTATTTTTAGAGGTGCCCTATACATAAACTACGACAAACGTCAGGTAAAACCATGTCCGAACAATTTAATGCTGCACAAAATCATATCCCCGGCGGGGTCAATTCACCGGTTCGTGCCTTTGCTGGCGTTGGTGGCGACCCGGTATTTATTAAACGTGCGCATGGTGCCTATATTGTTGATGAAAATGATAAACAATATATTGATTATGTGGGTTCATGGGGGCCGATGATTCTTGGTCATGCACACCCTGAAGTCATTACCGCAGTGCAGGATGCAGCCGCTAATGGCCTCAGTTTTGGCGCGCCGACTGTGCTTGAAACAGCGATGGCAGATAGGGTTTGTGAACTGGTTCCGTCTATGGAGTTGGTACGCATGGTCAGTTCGGGCACAGAAGCCACCATGAGTGCGATTCGTCTGGCACGCGGTTTTACCGGTCGTGACAAACTGGTGAAATTTGAAGGCTGTTATCACGGCCATGCTGACTCATTATTAGTCAACGCGGGTTCAGGGGCATTAACCCTGGGTCAGCCAAGTTCTCCCGGTGTGCCTGCTGCGCTGGCAGAACTGACTGTCACTCTGCCTTATAACGACCTTGAAGCCTTCAACACCGCTGTTGCAGAAATAGCCGACCAGGTTGCCTGTGTCATCATCGAGCCGGTTGCCGGCAATATGAACTGCATTCCTCCCGTCGCTGGCTTTTTAGAAGGCGTTCGTGAAACCTGCACCAAACACGGCATGGTACTGATTTTTGATGAAGTGATGACGGGTTTTCGTGTCGCTCTTGGCGGCGCACAAAGTCATTACGGCATTGTCCCCGACCTGACGACACTGGGTAAAGTCATCGGCGGTGGTATGCCAGTTGGTGCTTTTGGTGGCAAGCGCGAAGTGATGGAGCATATTGCGCCGTTAGGACCGGTCTATCAGGCAGGTACTTTGTCCGGCAACCCCATTGCAATGACAGCGGGTCTGAAAACGCTGGAGCTCATTTCAGTGCCGGGCTTTTACCATGAGTTAGCGAAAAAAGTCGAGTTTCTTACCAACGGCATTCTTGACGCGGCAAAATCAGCAGGCATCAATATGACCTGCAATCGAGTCGGTGGTATGTTTGGCCTGTTCTTCAGTAACCAGCAGGTCAACAGTTTTGAGCAGGCCACACAGTGCAATGTTGAGCAGTTCAAACGTTTTTTCCACGGCATGCTGGATGAAGGCGTTTATCTTGCCCCTTCTGCTTATGAAGCAGGCTTTGTCTCTGCCTCGCACACGGAAGGTGATCTGCAGAAAACCATCGATGCTGCGGCTACAGTATTCAAGGCTTTATAAAACCATGTTGAGTTTTATCTACCGATGCAGCCTAAAACCGGACATGTATATCTATCTGGCAGAAGAAGATGTGTTTGATAACGTCCCCAAAGTAATTTTTAACTCATTGGGCATTGTGGAATTTTCTATGGAACTGGAGATTACGCCTGATACAAAACTGGTCAGAGAAAACGCTAAAACGGTCATCAGCAACCTCAAACAACATGGCTTTCATTTACAACTTGCCAGTGATGAGTCTGTCGAAGCGATAATGACACGCATAACCGAGAACAACAAAAAACAAACAAAAACATCAACTTAAACCGCTCCAGAGCTTCCTGATATATGACAGTTCTGTTACAATAATATTGTTCACCAACAGAGTTCATCGCATACATTTCCACCCTTAGGTTCGTAAACGGCACATCCGTAGTGCCACTACTCCATCCTTAGGTTCGTAAACGATGCATCCATGCACCACTACTCACCTGATGAGCATAGTCACGTTTAGGGCATCTCTATTAATTCTGGATATGAAAATTGAGATTCATGTTCACGAATTAATAGAGATGCTCTTTACTATTACAATTTTTTTGGAGTCCATAAATGTCATTTATAAAAGTATTAATTATCAGCATTATCGTTTCAAGTCTCGCCACCCTTGCAAGCATTCAAACACTCGCAACAACCAGCCCCAGCCTGAGTGAAAGTTTTCCACTATTGCTAACCGCTAATTATGCCAAACTTTGGGCCATTTCTTTTATTAGTATCCTGGTCGCTGCTTTTATTGCGGTAAAAACCCGCTCATCACGCCAGGCAAGTCCCAGTGATGAAATAACCAGCGATCAGGAACGCGGCACGGTTAAGTGGTTTAATGCAGCAAAAGGATTTGGCTTTATCACCCGTGAAAATGGCGAAGATGTGTTTGTGCATTTCCGCTCGATTCAGGGTAAAGGCCACCGTTCCTTAGGTGAAGGCCAGGCCGTTATTTTTTCTGTCACTGAAGGTGATAAAGGATTGCAAGCAGTTGATGTAACTAGCGCGTAATGTTCGACACCTGAAAACCAACTTGCACCCTAGTGTAAATTAGTTTTTTAAACAAAAGGCTCTCAAATTATGAGAGCCTTTTTTTATGTCTGTCCTCAATCAGAAGGCGACATCGAAGGACTTTTTCAGAATATAAATTCTGATTGAAAAAGAGCATTAAATTTACAAAACCAATCGAGTCTGACCGAATGGCACTTACTTAAGCAAAAGATAATCACAAAAGCAGGTTCTTCG
>CAZALW010000070.1:0-11952 GCA_964485705.1 uncultured Thiotrichaceae bacterium | reverse complement strand
TTAAAAATCATGTTTGCTATAACGATGCCGGCCTGTAATTCAGCCACATGGGTTAATGGCATTTCACCGGTAACATCACCGCAGGCATATATCCTTTTATTACTGGTCTGCATTTTTCTGTTGACATTAATACCTGCCTCATCAAAATGCACGTCGGCTTTTTCAAGACTCAGGGAATCGAGTACCGGTTTGCGCCCAACGGCAATCAGTAAGGCATCTGCCTGTAGTTTTTTGCCATCCTTTAGCAAAATTTGTTTCACACCAGCCCGTTCAGTGACTTCAACCACTTTACTATTTACATAAATTGAAATGCCTTCTGCGGTTAAAACATCGAACAGAATTGCCGATGTTTCCTTATCCATTCGAGGTAATAATCGTGACCCTAGTTCTACAATAGAAACCTCAGACCCTAATCGAGCATGAGCCTGTGCCATTTCAACGCCTATGGCTCCACCGCCTAAAACGATCATACTTTCAGGCAGAGCAGGCAAGCTGTACATATCTTCATTAGTTAAAAAACTTACCTGTTGCAGTCCTTTTACAGGTGGGATAAAGGCTGTTGAGCCAGTGGCAACAACAAAGTGTTTAGCCTCAATTTCTCTACCGCCAACATTGATTTTTGAAGATGAAGTAAAACGCGCTTCACCGGTAATAACTTCACAACCCAGTGCTTCAAATCGCTCACGGCTATCATGCACCTGAATAGTATCAATCGCCTTTTTAATTGTCTGGTTTACCGCCTGCATATCTGTTTGTGGCTTAACCGCTGGCAAACCCCAACGATCTGCGTGAGATAAACTATGTGCAACAGCAGCACTTTTGATTAACGCCTTGCTTGGTACACAACCATAATGCAGGCAGTCTCCACCCATCGCCTCCTGTTTATTAATTAATACAACATCAAGACCCAGCTGTGCAGCAACACTGGACACCACCAGACCACCTGCACCACCTCCTATAACCACTAAATCACGTTTCTTTGTCATATAATCCTTAAAATATAATATTTTATGTAGCTACTCAGCCTCATCAAAAAAGAAACAAATTTACCACGAAGTGCACGAAGATCACGAAGAAAAATCATGGTTATTAACACGATTAAACACGGTATATGTAAGTACTATATCCAATATACTTAAATCTTCGTGGTCTTCGTGCACTTCGTGGTGAAACATTTTTTAATAAACCGCAAAAATTGAAACTTGTTGAGTAGTTACTATTTTATTTTATAATCAACAATGTACCGACAACGCGACAGCTATAATGTTCATTAGCATATGAGCTGCACAACTAAACCGCACCCAGAAAAAAGGCTGGTCATAAACCAGCCTTTTTTCTATCTGAAAACTCAACAGTCAGAGTACCTTCCCCATCAAGGCAAACGATTTTACAAAGGCACCAGCCAAACTTGAATCTCTTATCATCGTCGCATAATCACCTTTTCTAAAACGTAATTTTCTTGAGGTATAAGCAATACCCAATTTCATTAAACCGGGTGGCTTCACAATGAGCGATAACCAGTCATCAGTAGTGGCACGAATATCCCATTTAATGTCATCAGAAGAAGCGGTGTTAATAGATGAAATCAGGCCTTTTTGTATAGTCATTACAAATGATGGCTCATCTGTTTCAGGTAGCCCAAAAGCAACAACGGAATTAAAATCAGCACGTTCTAATGATGCTGTAATTTCTTCATCTGCATTCCACGCATCTTTAAAAGACTGCGCCCATTCCTTAGAGAATAAATCTGCCATTGAGTAAATCCCGTATTTATTGCTTATAAATTAAAGACACTCGAAGTTTCTATGAAAAAAGTGATTTTGTCAAAAAATTCAGGCACTTCCAATATGGCTTATATACTGATTCCAATTTAAAACAGGCCAAATTTTTGCAGGAAATAGTTAAAAAATAGTCATAATTAGTCAATAATTACAAAAATAAGGGTTTATAGATGATTTTGTACCCAGGATTTAATGTCTGCCGCACTCATTGCACCAGCTTGCCGGGTGATTTCTTTACCATTTTTAAACATTACCATGGTCGGAATACTGCGAATATTTAATTGCCCCGCGATGCTCTGTTCATCTTCAGTGTTTAACTTTGCCAGTCGAACATAGGGTAATAGTTCAGCACTAGCCTGCTCAAATGCAGGAGCCATCATCTTGCATGGACCACACCACGGTGCCCAGAAATCGACTACTACCGGGATATCATTACGATTAATGTGTTGTGAGAAGTTATCTGAGTGCAAAATCACCGGCTGACTGCTGAACAACGGCTTATGACACTTACCACAAGAGGGAGCCGCATCCAGTTTGGCGGTTGGAATACGGTTTGTAGCGTTACATGACGGACAGACAATATGCTTCATATCACTCATATATTTTCCTTTTAAATCAGTTAGTTATATAAATTAATCAGTTAATCTGCTGCGAATTCCTAATGCACAAAATCTTAGCCGTCCTCGCTACGATTCACCTGATTGATTTGGGGTTATAGCTAAAGTAGGGGCAAACCAATTATTTTCAAGCAACGGATAAAACGCCACTTCGGGATAAACACAAAAAGTGTCAATCAGTTGGCGCAAATCGTCAATCAAACAACTAAAAATAGCCGTAAGCTTTGCTAAACACTTGATTTAACTATAACTCCTGGAGGTTACTATGTTTAAGCCTTATAAATTACAGAGCAATGCTTTAGAAAAATTTAGAATAAAAGCCCATCTTCGAAGCTATGTTAAAGATCCCGATATCATTGATGAAGGCCTGCTAAAGAACGCTGTAACTAAATTAAAAAAACTACCGTACGAGCACAAAGACCCAACTGACATCGTTGCTAAAGAGCTGGTTTTGGATGCTTATCATCTGGGCTATTTCAAATACGAAGATTTAACACATCCAGGCTACATAATGGTGCAACATGAAAGGTTTCGTCGCCACCCGCTAACTAACGATATAACACATCAAATTTATATACTGAGAAATCGTATGCAATAAAACATGTAGTAGAAAACAAACGAAAAAAGCCCACCCCGATTAAAATCGGGGTGGGCTTTCATGTATGGCGGAGAGGTGGAATCTGAACTAAGCGCATAACATGTTGAATTAATTAAATAAAAAATTGTTGAAAATTACACTGTGGTACTTCCTGTGGTACTAAAAACAAAAGTCACCCATTAAAACCACTAAATAAATGTATATCTAAACACGTTTTTCCAGTAATTTTTAACACAAAAAAATGACCCCATCTTTTCCATGATACCAAGTACAATACTATAAACACATAAAATCAAATAACGGTGGTAAAACCATGAGCACGATTGAATATAAAAGCTTTTACGCACCCGAAAAAAACTATTCTGGTCAGCCTTGCCGCAAGTTTTCGGACTATATATTCTGATTTATATGTTTTTATTTGAGCTATTAAGAACATTTATTGTAGTTTTTTTTCTGGCTATACTTGCTTTTATGGTAATTGGCTGGCTGGGTTCGTCTAATCTCTGGCTCTGGTTATTTATGCCTATGTTGGCTTTTGTGCTATATGCTAACTTTATTGAGCCTTTATTGCGCTGGCTGATTAATAACAAATAAATACCTATTTAAAGCCGTTTTATTGCCTATTTATTGCCTATTTATTGCCTATTTATTAACCCTTAATGGTCATATTTTCTGGTTTTGTTGTATTTTTTTCAGTGTTATTTTTAACACCCCCCCCCATGCACTATAAAAATTCTTGCCGTTTTTCTGCAATACAGATTTTTAAAACTTAAATATTGTGAAATTATTTTTGATATTTAGTACACTTAATAGTGAGTCTCGGAGGAACGGAAAATCGTCCATTTTTTTATTATTTGGTGGGGAGCTTTATTTTTAAATTAAATAGATTAATTCGCAATATTATGCTGTGCTTTTTCGTTCCATATTTTTTGAATAGTCCTTGTAGTTAATTTATATTTCCTTGCTAGTTCTGCTTTCGTGTGCTTTCCCTTTTCTGCCAAGATATTAATATTTCTTATCTGCATATATATTTTGTCAGGTTTTGGTAGGGTTAATCGTTGCCCTGATAAGTGGCTATTACATATCGCCACTATTGATTGAGACCCTAAGATGCCATCAAGTGCAGTTTCTCGATTCCCTGTTATAGGCATTCTGGCGACTCTACCCCCACGCGCATTAACTAAAGCCAAGGTTTCATTTAAGCCAATAATGACAACAAGAAACCTTAACTGTGTTGGTAGTTTTTTTGTGTCGATTAGTGCAAGTTGATTAATAGTCATTGATTGACAACCTTATTATTTTGATATGGCTGCTATTATCCTATTTTTTACTGTTGCATTGATTTATATCTATAGTCCGTATTAGTGCGTAATCATCCAGCTTTAAAAAATATTCTAAGACGGCAAGTAATTTAGCGTCACGTTCCCTTTTTAAATCTTCCTCAAGCATTGAAATTTAGCAAGTTAAAATCTGTACGAGAAAGCAATCAATAATATATAGAATTAATCGAACCACTGATTTTAAGCACTAATAACAGCCCCCCGTAAAATAAAGGGGATTGTTATTAACAGCCCTGTTATTTTTTATAAGCAGTTGACCGTACTAAATCCGATGTAACCAATTTAGGTAAATTTAAACCGCTTATCTCTTTCTTATCTCCACGCATGAAGCCACCATAGGCGCGGTCTGTTACTAAATCAATCCAACGATTATATCCATTGAATGACATACCGCTGTTATGTGGTAACTTGCCAGTGATAACTAGACATTTTGCAATAACCTTGTTTATCTGCTTTTCAGCTTCCTCTTTAGCTTTATTTAATAAATTAATCAGCGCCGCTTCATACTCATTTTTTAAATCACATTCAAGCTCTACTATTTTTTTCTCAGCAATTACCCGCTCGTTTTCTATGGTGTTATAAAGCAACTCTGCATGTGTTATTGCTACCTTAAGGGTTTCCATTTGTACCGCTTTATCATTTGCGGTATTTACCTGTTTCTCATCACCATCAACATAATTCAATATGGATTCTTCATAGTCATTAGTAGTGGTGTTTAGTTCGTTTTTTATCTCCACTATTCGCTTTTCTGCTTTTTCTTGTTTATTAATAATGGCTTTCAGCCTAGTTTCTGTTTTGTTAAATTCTTCTATTAATTGCATTAGTAATTAGTCCTATATAAGTTGTATAATAAAATGGCTAGCTTGGCACGGCTGGCAAAGGCATCTTGTTATTGATATGACAGGGTGCTTTTTTATTTTCTTTTCCAGCGTTGGTTAAGTACCTGATTCATGTTTTTTACTTCAAGCCTCATTTGCTTTATTACCTCCTGTTTTAATCTTTTTTCTTTTGTTGATGAATCCTTGCTTATTTGACATATAGTTAATTTTTTTACACGCTTTTTAGCTTCAAAATATGCTATTAACAAAATATCGTCAATCCATATTTTTCGTTGTTTTTTCATGGTAAAGAACTTCCCCGTTTAGATTGCTTGTCCTCCTGCTCTGAAAAATGTTTTAAGTTTGTACTGCTCATATCGTTTTATTAGCTCCTGTCTTGCCTGTTTTTCGTTCGAGTTGGTAATATAAGTTCCTGCACCTTTATTGCCGTGAAAACTAAAACAGTAGGCTTGTATTTTTGTTGTTTGGTTTGGTGCTTTTAGGTGCTTAATTATTTCTTGTTTACGGCTTTTTATCTGTGTTGTTAATTCTGCTGTTAATATTTCGCGGTGACTTCCAATATTCAAAATAAGGTCGTTATTTTTACACCTGAACAGGCAACCAACGGAAGCAAAATAAGTAATTATTTGCTTTGCTGATAATGGTATTTCTTGCGGTGTAATCATGGTACTTTTATATTTTCTATATCTGCATTTTATAAGCAGAGTTTTATATATTTCATAAAATGTTATTAAAAAATTATGTTTATAATTTCAGACTGTCACTTTTTTGTATCTGGTTTGTTTAAATATCTGCCTATTCTTCCAGCTTCTGAAACGACACACAAAAATATGGAGTAAAAAAATGGCGTTTATCCCTAACACCCCTAACAAAGCCTATACAGCGCGGTTTTTAGGAGCTTTATACCTAACACCATCTCTAACAACCCCTAACAAAAAAGCCCTTTTTCGCTGTTTTTGTCATGTTTCAATCTCAAATTAGTAATATATGCTCTATTCGTTCCCGCTTGATTGTATTTTTTTGTCGGAATGCCACGGCTCACACAATTTGTAATTATTAGCTCACTAAATCTTTTTAGTGCTACGCTTTCGTTACCATTATCTTCACAATATTTAACATAATTGGCATACATACCGTTCTTTATATCAAAGGATTTATCGCCTATTCGAGATTCACGACCAAAATCACACTTTTCCACTTTTTCATGCAACCATGCAAGTAAGCTATTTGTATTCAATTCGGCTTCAAACTTAGCTTTTTTGATGCTATCGACTGGCTGTCTAATTGCCTGTGTTACTCCATCATCTTTTAAACTTATCAGCACATTAAATAAGCCTGATAACTCACTATGCAACTGGTGTTCAAAATCTGGATTTTCTGCTTTTTCCTCTTCTGAAATAATATGCTCAAAAGGTACTGTTATTCGCCTCCGTGATAACCCGCTTGTATAGTCCGATGTTTTTATGTTTTCGTTACTGGCAATCAGTACCAAGCCTTCAAACAAAAAGGATTCACCGCCTTGGACACCTTTACGCTCATAGCGTATTGAGTCACCGCCTGTTATTGCTTTTAGTACGGAAACTTCACCGCCCCAGTATTTGGCATCAGTAATAATTACAAGCCGTTTTCCGTATAGGTTAGCCGTCTCGAATCTATTTTTTTCTAATGACTTAAGGTCAGTAATTATTATATTCTCCGTTCCCACTAGCGCGGATATAATCCTTGTATAAGTCCCCTTGCCAGTACCACCGTGTCCAATTATTTCAAGGTATTTTTGCAGGTCGTGCCTGCCAGTTAAAACGGCTTGCATCCAGCATATTAAAAAATGCTTAATGCCTTCATCGTTTTGCGTTGCAACTTCTAGCCATTTTTTTATTTTCGGGCATATTGATATAGGGTTGTATTTGAATGGAAGTTGCCAATTAAAAGTATAGTCATTGTAGGCTTCTAGCTTGTTTGTCTGTAGATTGAACACGCCATTTTTTAGCGGCAATAAGTGGCGTTCGTTAGTCCATGAAGGTGCACATAAACGACTATCAAGCAACCTGATAATAGAGCTGATATAACTCTCGCTGTACGTTGGTTTTACTTTTTCTAATCGTTGCTCAATGACTAACCGCGCATGTTTTTTTCTAATCACACGCCATATATTGCTGTCTGTTTTTTGTAACCAATGTTCTGTAATCGGGTCGATTGTTAGCGTATTTTTTAGCTCTTTTGCTAAATAATTAGCCATTTCATTCTGTGCGAACTCACTAATTGGCTTTGTTATCTTGGTGGTGTTTTGCTCAAAAAGATTAGAAACCCCTGTAGGTGTTTCTTGTGGTGTTTTTGATTGATTGCTACTACTGCTCATAATCGCCACCATTTACTGATTTATTCATCTGGTCTAGTTGGTATCTGTTAGGGGTAACTACCTTTTTGTTAGGGATAAAGAGTATTTTGTTAGAGATAACTATTGCTATAACCCGCATTCCTTCGTTTTTTGTTAGGGGTGTTAGGGATGTTAGGGATAAAATGCCATTCAATATCTTTTCGGGTTCTATTGGTTGCTTGTTACTGTGCATAATTGCCACCATTTACTGATTTATTCATCTGGTCAAGCCTGTAACGGTCGTTCCAGTCGTTGCCTTTTTCGTTATCGGTAAAATATGGCAGTGACATCATGCAATCAAGGGAGAGGGCGGCTTGTTTGGCTTTGCTTGCACCTATGTTTATTTTATTGTGTTGGTCATTGTCACCGGCAATGGTGAGCTGTTGCATAGGGAATTGTTGCTTGAACCATCTGGCAACATGAATAAGATTGCTGGCAGAAAAAGCACATACCACAGTGGAATACTGGCAGTAATGGTCTGCAAGGGTTGCACCTGTGGCGAATCCCTCACAGACCACTATAGGCGCGTCTTTTACCTGCTGAATGATATGGTAGCCTCCCTTCATCTTAGAACCGCTTAAAAAGCGTTTAGAACCGTCTGGCATAATAAACTGGATACTTTGCAGGCTATTAGAGAACGGCGGGGACGTACCATATACGGGAATGATTAGCGCGTTCCTGTAGCTTAAAACGTCACCATGTAACGCACCGTGCGACTGGATGCCTTTTTTAACTAAATAGGGATGGTTAGCAGGGGCAGGGGTAGCGTTGTTTATAATGGCTTGCGCTTCACTGCCAGCGCGTATATAGCCTTTTAGCTGGTTGGTTTTGTGCTGCTTTCTTTGTGCCTGTATCTCACGTTTTAACTTGATATATTCCGCTATTGGTAATCGTTCACCTGAGCGGCTGTAAATGTGTTGTTCAGCGGTAGACCAATTACCAAAAATGGCATTGCCATTGCTAAAGACAATCAACCATGCCGACCTATTAACCTTTGGCTTATCAGGTGCGTTAAAGCGTTTAATACGGTTTGTGGTGTAGTTTATCGGCAGGACGTAACCTAAACCCGCCATAAACTCATGCAGTGTGGGCGCGGTCATTTTTCACCCCCTTTTAACTGCTCTGCTAATACTTCTTTTTGTAAGATTTTGGCTAATTCCTCTGATAATTCCCCAGAGGTTTCCTGTACTTTCTCCAAGTAATCACCAACGCTAAACAAGCTATGTAAAATACAATCATGGTCTGATAAAAAGCCCTCCTCTTCTAAATCGGTAAGCCCTGAACCATCATTAATAATCAGATTTAAAACCGCTAAAGCTCTCCTTAAATCAATGTTTATCTGTTCAAGTAAAATGTGTTTTTGTAATATTGCCTTATCCATTATTTAGCCTCCTGCTGTGTTTCATAGCTGATGGCTGATTGCATAATATCCATAAGCCGGTGCATTCCCATTACTACATGTGGTTCATTGGTTGCGGCGCTATTGGTTAGTTCCTGTAAAACTGCTAACAACTCACCAATACTTAACAGTGATTCTTCAACATTTAAGCCAATAGCAGGATTAAGCAGGCTTGCTTTATTGCGTGGTATGAATTGCAGGGGTAGTAATGGATTGTTAGTGCTGGTGTTGCCCTGAGTTTGGGCGGTTTTGTTTTGGGTATTCATTGTGTGAATCCTCTTTGAGTTAGAAGACCACCGATAACAGCGTTCAAACTGAAAATAAGGTGGCGGGGGTAAAGCGGATTGAACGACCGTGCAAAAAGGAACACGGCGGGCATAAAGCCCTCCACTCTACCCCCGCCATAAATCGCGGGGATAAAAAAACCTGAACAGAAAGTCAGGTCTGCCCTCTTTGCTTTGAAGCGTTCAAACTCCACCGCTGTTTTTTGCAACGGCACGGACACTGTAAGCGGTTTTAGTTTGTCTGTCAATAGCCGTATGCGTCCAGCTAGATACTTTGCTATACTTGCATTGTTGACTTTATGGGGTGGTGTTATGGCTGTTGTTACTTTTGATACTTTGGAATTTACGCAGGAACTGGAAGCGCACGGCTTTACCAATGAACAGGCGGTGGCTATGGTGAAGCTACAGAAAAAAACAATCTCAGTTGCTATTGATAACACCCTTGCTACAAAAACCGATATTAACCAGCTAGGCAAGGATACAAAAGCCGATATTAACCAGCTAAGCAAGGGCACAAAAGCCGATATTAACCAGTTAAGGACGGACACAAAGGAAGATATAAACCTGCTAATAATTGCCATACAGGAAGCACGGGCGGAAGCCAAAGGAGATAACGCTAAACTGGATAAAGAAATAACCGCAGTACGCGGTGAGCTTGTACTGGTCAAATGGGTAGTATTTACTATCTTTGCACTGGTAGCCCTGCCACATATACGCGCCGTTTTAGGTCTGTAGTCATAACAAAAACACTGTATATATAGATTATTACGCTTCATCATGCCGTCACCTGCTTTTCTCTGTGGCCTTTGATAACGGCTGTTGCATGGTCATACTGATTAGCTGTTAGTTCGTAGTAACCCGCCCTTATTTTTTGCCCGTCTCTGTCTGTAAACGGTTCTCTAGTGGTACTTATCTGCCAGCCTTTTTCCATTAAGTCGGCTTTCAGTTGCCAGTGATTTTCTGCACCTAAAATCGCACGCAGGTCATGTACTGCTGTTTTACCCGTGAGCAGTTGCGCTAAAAACCGCGCTTCACGGTTGGTGCTTATATATGGTTTGTTGTGTGTATTGGTATTCATTGCTTTTTACCTTTGATAGTAAAAAACCTGAACCTTTGAAGCAGGGGAAAGGGTGTTATAATTACGCTGTCAGTGCATAAATAAAAAAGCCGTTCCCTGCTACAAGGGCGCGGTTTTTTTATTGCGCTGGTTTTTTTATTGCGCTGGTTTTTTTTGTATAAGTTCGCTTATGCCCTGTTGTAATCCGCTCATACGCTGTTCAATCCAGTTGCATACTTGCAATTCAGACCAGCCAACAGCGCGACCACCTAAATTGATTTGGCTGGGAAACGTACCCTTAGCTATACGCTCATAAATAGCTGAACGTGAAAGTGCTGTTAGACTTTGCACTTGTGGTAGCCTGATTATTTTGTATTGGTCTGGTTTCATTATCAGCTTTCTCCGATGTGTATAGGAATTAGGCAGACATAATAATGATAATGGTGCTAGACAAGCGACCCACAAAACAGCAAAAAAAACCGTGGTTTGTTGGTCAATAAGAACTTAATAAAAAAATAGTTTTTTGTGAGTTACTTAAAGATTTCTAATGTTGTTATTAATAAAATCCCTGTCAAAATAATTTTCATGCTCATTAAAAAGAGTGCGTGCAATATTTAAAACTACTGCTGTCATGTTGATATTAGCCGTTTCAAGAGGCTTGTTAGTCTTGACTGGGTTTAGTGTTTCAATTAAATACATAGCAACCACGCGCACAAAATAAATCTTATTAGCTGTTGCACAATTGGGATGGTTTACTATAGGTGGAATTTTTACCTCTTGGTTTGCTTTGGTTGCGACAGCTTCCAGCCACTCTTCAATCGATGGCAGTACATGAAAATTGCTCATTATGCTTTCTATGTAGTCTTTCGTTATGCCTTTCTGATACGTGTCACGCCCTAAAAATTGCATTCTTAAGCGTTCGATTGTGACTGATTTACTTTCATTAGATAAGTATTTAAAAAAGGATACATTTGATAGCCAATGATTTTTTTTTATTAGTTTCTGTAAATCTTCGGCGGTTTTAGAGATTTTAATTAATTCGTCTCGTTTATCTTTTTTCCCATATTTTAACCTTTGATGATAGTCAAGAGCGGTACTTATGCATACGATAAAATCTATAACATCAAAGGCTTTTACTTCATCACAGCTTAATGCTTGAGCTTGTAATACATCGAGACATAGCCATGCTTTTACCATGTGGTGGTTATTTTTTTCATCCATTAACTTACTAAAAATAGAAAACCAAGCACCGCTGGCATAATTTGAATCAGCTATAAGGCAATATAACTCCTTCCATTTATCAGGCGCATTGTCTGTTATTTTAAATTCTTGATTAATCATTGCTTAATACGCGCCAGTGATAACCCTCGCGTGCTTTTGGTGGTAAAGCCGTCACTTAAAGCCTGCTCAACATGTTCGCTCCACCATGCCATCATGGTTGCCCTGCGTTGCAAGTAATCAGCACGGTTATAAGCGGCTCTGGTTTCGTTTTTGTCGATATGCGCTAATGCTGATTCAATAATATCTGCATCGAACCCCTGATTATTTAGCGTGGTGCTTGCCAGTGACCTCAAGCCATGTGATACCAGCACACCCTTAAAGCCCATGCGTTTTAGTGCCATGTTCACGCTTTGGCTGTTGGCATGTTTGGCTTTGTCTCTAT
>CAZALW010000069.1:0-12266 GCA_964485705.1 uncultured Thiotrichaceae bacterium | reverse complement strand
ATTTTCTATATACCGTCCATCCATGGACATAACAGCCTTCCCTTAGCATCAAAATAACTGCTCGGGTATGGCGGTAGCATCGTCATCACCCGCTGGTGTCTCTACTGGCTCAGCATTGCCCTGGTCTGGCACCGGTGCTGGCGCTTTTTCTTTTCTAAATATTTCAAATACTGCATTAGTATCTGCATCAGTAGCAGCCAGACCGGTTTCTGCATTAATCTTCATCGTCACCAACCCATCAGGGCGAACCAGCTGTCTTTCCGGTTTTCCAGCCAGTGCTACTTTCATAAATTCTATCCATATCGGTAAAGCTGCGCGTGCCGCTGTTTCTTTATTACCCAGCGGCTTGTGCTGATCAAAACCCATCCAGGTTGTTGCCACCAGATCAGGATTGTAACCATTAAACCAGGCATCACGCTGATCATTGGTAGTACCTGTTTTACCCGCCAAATCTTTTCTACCCAAAGCCCGCGCACGGCGCGCTGTGCCTCGTAACACCACATCCTGCAATATTGAGTTCATTTGAAAAGCCAGCCGAGGCTCCAAAGTGCGTTCAGCCTGTTTAGGTAATTTTACCAGCGTTTCGTTCCCTTCAATATCGGCTGACCCCTGCTGTTGTAAATCCCGTCGCTGTGAATTCTGGCGTTCTGCTATGGCGCACGAAGTACACGCCACTACAGGGTCAGCTTCATACAATATATCGCCATTAGCACTTTCAATACGCTGAATAAAATAGGGTTCAGTTAAAAAACCACCATTAGCAAATACCGAATAGATACGGGACATTTGCAACGGACTTAATTCTGCACTGCCTAATGATAAGGATAAATCATACGGCAACTGGCTTTTATTCAGACCAAAGTTCTGTGCATACTGGGTTGCGTGTTTGATGCCAATGGAGCGCAAAACACGTATGGAAACCAGGTTTCGCGATTTATACAAAGCCTCTCGAAGCCGGGTTGGGCCAAAGGTTTTACCGCTATAGTTTTCCGGACGCCAGGCTCCTTCCAGCGCACTGTCCTCAAACACCACAGGGGCATCATTAATTAAACTTGCAGGGGTATACTTTTTATCCAATGCCGCAGCATAAACAACCGGTTTAAAACCCGACCCGGCCTGCCTTTTTGCCTGCACTGCTCTATTAAATTTGCTACGTTCAAAATTAAAGCCACCAACCAGTGCCTGTATGGCACCGGTATTGGGTTTTACCGAAACCAGTGCAGCCTGAGGCTGCGGAATTTGCGCCAGACTCCAGCCTGTCACAGAGTCTTGCGCTAACCAGACCACATCACCCGGTTTAATAACATCAGACACTTTTTGCAACTCTTTGCCCACACGATTCACACTAATATATTCACGCGCCCACTGTATACCACTCCAGGGAAGTCGAATCTGATTGCCGTCTTTTAATAAAACCACGGCTGAACGCTGATCCTGAGAACTGGATTCTGCTTGCGCAGCATGGTTTGCACCTGCATGTTCATTTTTAACAACCACATCAGAAGCGTCATCATTAACGGATAATATCAATGCCGGCACAAATCGACCGTAATTTTTATCATCCTTTAAAATTGACCGCCAATCTATTTCACTGAAAGCTTCACCTTCATCATCAGCCATAGCCTGCTTTGATACTGTTTCAATCTGATTTAGTTCCTCTGCTGTTAACGCTTCATGCCGAATAACGCCACGATAGCCATGACGACGATCATACGCCGTCAATCCATTCCAGATACTGTCATTTGCAGCTTGCTGCAAGCGTTTATCGATCGTAGTGTAAACATTTAAACCACGCACATAAGCTTGACCAGCAAACTGTTTAACAATTTCAGCACGCACCATCTCATTAACATAAGGTGCGTAAAGACCCAGCGCACTACGATGTCGCTTTGCGCTCACTGCTGCATTTTTATTTTCTTCAAATTGTGTGGCAGTGATAAAACCCAGCTTCAACATGCGTGACAACACATAATCGCGGCGAATGGTCGCACGCTTCGGGTTCACAATAGGATTATAAGTAGATGGTGCTTTAGGCAGTCCTGCAATCATCGCAATCTGCGCCAGGGATAATTTATGCAAACTAACACCGTAATAGGTCTGAGCAGCTGCAGCCACACCATAGGAACGATTCCCTAAGTAAATCTTATTTAAATATAACTCCAGGATTTTTTCTTTATCCAGCTCACGTTCGATTTTTAACGCCAGTAAAATTTCATTTAATTTGCGTAAATAGGTTTTTTCACTGCTCAAATAAAAGTTGCGCGCCAGTTGCATGGTAATGGTACTACCGCCCTGTCCACGCTCGCCGGTTATAACCAGATTAACCACAGCACGTAATATACCCTGATAATCAACGCCTGGATGTTCAAAAAAGCGGTCATCTTCAGCCGATAGAAAGGCCTGCTTCATCAAATCAGGAATTTCTTCAAGTTTTTTTGGTGTCCGTCGTTTCTCACCAAATTCACCCATTAATGTGCCATCACTGCTATATATACGTAGTGGAACCTGGAGTTGCACATTACTCAGCCCCTCGATTGAGGGTAATTTAGGATTAAGGTAGAAATAACCACCGGTAACCACCGCTGTAGTAAGTGTCATCATCACCAGTGTAATGATAATAAGTAACTTAAAGATGTTTAAAAAACGCACTGATCCATTACCTGCGAAAAAAGAATAACTAAAGACGGCAAAGTATAAAGGTTTAACAACAAATTTACGAGATCACTCTAAATCATCTAGCCTTTTTATGCACTTACCGCTAATATTTAATGCAAAATTTAAAAACTACTCTATAACTAATTAAAATATACAGCACAGGGGAGCGGAGTGGGTCTGCTAAAACGCAAAAAACCAGCCATTTTAGGTCTGGATATCAGTTCAACGTCGGTAAAATTGCTCGAATTAGCAAAAGACGGCGATAAATACCGTGTGCAAAGCCTTGCAGTAGAAGCATTGCCGGAAAACGCGGTGGTTGATAAAAACATTCAGGATGTTGAGGCTGTCGGCGAAACCATTCAAAAAGCGGTTCAACGCTCGGGCACCAGGGCAAAAAATGCAGCCGTTGCTGTCGCTGGCTCTGCTGTTATCACCAAAATCATTACTATGCCCACCGGCTTAAGCGATGACGAACTGGAAATACAAATTGAAATGGAAGCCGACCAATATATTCCTTATCCGTTAGAAGAAATCAATCTCGATTTTGAAGTCATTGGTACGACAGCAAACAATCCGGACACCGTGGATGTGTTACTTGCCGCCTCGCGAAGCGAAAACATAGAACTGCGCTCAGCGGCACTGTCACTGGGTGGTTTAACACCCAAAATTGTCGATGTTGAAGCCTACACAATCGAAAATTCTGCCAGATTAATCAGCTATCAGCTGGAACAGGACAGCGAAGACAAAGTCATCGCGCTGATTGATATAGGTGCCACCATGACCAGTCTTAATGTGGTTGAGAACAATCATCTTATTTATACACGTGAACAAAGTTTTGGTGGAAAACAACTAACAGAAGAAATCATGCGTCGCTACGGGCTGGCCTATGATGAAGCAGGCCGCCTTAAAAAAGAAGGGGGTTTGCCGGATAACTATATACCGGAAGTACTGGAGCCGTTTAAAGAAACTATTGCCCAGCAGGTAAGTCGTTTTCTGCAGTTCTTTTATACCTCTGGACAGCACAATGCAGTTGATTTAATCGTACTTGCTGGTGGCTGCGCTTCCATTCCAGGCATTGATGAGCTGGTTGAATCACGGCTTGATACGGCTACCGTCATCGCCAATCCCTTTGCACAAATGTCGCTTGCCGCAAAAGTGAATCCACAGGCCTTAAGCGATGATGCCCCCTCATTAATGATCGCCTGTGGCCTGGCCATGAGGAGCTTCGACTAATGGCTCATATTAACTTACTGCCCTGGCGCGAAGAGCAACGTCAGGAGAAAACCCGTCAGTTTGCAACCGTTACCGTGTTATCACTGCTGTTAACTGCTGCGCTTGTTTTTATGGTACATGTAACATTTGACAATCAGATTACCCATCAAAAACATCGCAATACCATACTACAGAATGAAATAAACACTCTGGATGCTTCCTTAAAGCAAATTGCCACACTGGAAGAAACCAAAGAACAACTACTGTCACGAATGGATATTATTCAGTCACTGCAGCAACAACGTCCACAAATCGTGCGTTTATTTGACGATTTTGTGCGCACCGTGCCCGAAGGCATATACCTGAAAACTATTGAACAAAAAGGCGAACAGCTAACCATCAAAGGCGTTGCAGAATCTAATGGCCGTGTTTCTGCTTACATGAGAAATATTGATGCTTCTGACTGGATGAGCACACCAAAACTAAAAGTAATACAAACCAGAAAAGGCACCCTGAGAAGCAGTGATTTTACTATCATAACCTCACAGTCAGTTCCGGACACAGCAGCAGGAGATGACAGCTAATGAATCTCTCCGAAATCAGACTGGATGAACTGGATATTGAGGATCTTAAAAAGATCGGCAGTGCACCCTTAACGGTAAAAATCGCCATCATTGTTACCTTATGTATCGCCTTAGCTGCTGCCGGTTATTTTCTGGATACCACCAAACAAAAATTAGAACTTGAAAAAAACGTCGCTGAAGAACAGCAGTTACGACAGATTTTTGTTGCCAAACAGGCTAAAGCGGCAAATCTTGAAGCATACAAACAACAGCTAGATGAAATGCGAACTTCATTTGGTACGCTGTTAAGACAGCTACCAAATAAAACTGAAATCGAAACACTGCTTACCGATATATCTCAAACCGGCATATCCTCCGGACTGGAAATTGACTATTTTAAACCAGAAGGTTTGCGTCCCAAAGAATTCTATTCAGAATACCCGATTAAACTCAAAGTGACCGGGCGCTACCATGAATTTGCCGAATTTATTAGTGGTGTTGCTGCGCTGCCACGCATTGTTACCGTGCAGGACATTTCAATTAAACCCGCTGATGCAAATAAAAATAAACAAAGCGGTGGAAAACTAAGCATGGAATTAACCGCTATCACCTACCAGTACCTTGATGAATCTGCACAGGAGGTCGAGTAATGGCCTCTCTAAAACCAGTCATAAACAAAGCCGCCTGCAGAATAAGCATTAGCCTCTGTTTATTAACGCTGAGCGCCTGTAATCAGGACGTGTCAGACCTGCAGACTTTTATCGCAAAAACAAAATCTGCGCATGTTGGTAGTGTTAAAGCTATTCCACAATTCAAACCCTATGAAAGCTTCATCTATTCCGCCGCCGAGCTCCGTGACCCGTTTATGGCAATGGTTGACCTGGAAACCGATGAAACCACAAAAACCAGTTTACTTAACCCGGACTCAACCCGTCCAAGACAGCCGCTGGAAGTTTTCCCTTTAGACGCACTCGGCATGGTCGGCACACTCGAACAGAACGAAAAATTCTGGGGTTTAATTAAAGACCCGCAGAGCATTGTACATCGCGTCCTGGTGGGCAATTATATGGGGCAAAATGAGGGCAGAATAACAGAGATCAGCGATTCTGCCATTTATCTGGTGGAAATTGTACCGGATGGAATTGGCGGTTACATAGAAAGAGACGCATCAATCGCCATTGGCGAGCAGTAACCAATGACTAAAATGATGCCCAATAATATTACAATCTGCTGTTACAATCCAATATTACAGCTAAAGTTACGAGCGACGAAAACGCGAAGAGTACGCGGAGAGAAACATGTTAAAAATAATAATAAATAAACAGCCGAATGGATCAGTTATGAGTTTTTCACCCCTGATTAATAGACCTGTAAAATATCTGATACCCATTATCACATTTTACTGCGCCACCCTTTTCTGCTTATTGAGTTCACCGGCAATAGCACAAACACCAGCAGTGGATAGCAACAATGCTATTAAAAAAATCGAGTACGCCACACTGCCCGGCAACCGTTTACAGATTAGTCTTGAATTAACTCAGCATGCAGTCAACCCTTTAAGTTTTACCATTGATGACCCTGCACGCATTGCTTTTGATTTTCCTGATACCGGCAGCAAATTACCCAAACGCTCACAGCCTGTCGGTATTGGTGTAGCACAGTCGATAACAACCATTTCCACCAAAACAAAAACCCGCGTTATTTTAAACCTGACCGAAGTTGTCCCCTATCAGGTCACCACACAGGGCAAAAAGGTATTAATCACACTCGATAGCGAAGCAACCGGTGCTGCATTTGCCACAGGTAGCACAACTGCCGGTAGCGCAACTATCGGTGCAGCATCAGCAGGCACCCCCCGGTTCTCGGATAAACCCCGTGGCATCGACAATATTGATTTTAGACGCGGCGAGGAAGGTGAAGGTCGTATCATTATCAGCTTAACCGAAGCTAACATCCCGATGGACATCAGTGAAGAATTTGGCAAGGTTGTGGTTAAATTTCTGGGCATAAAACTACCGGATGAGCTACGCCAAACTCTGGACGTGCTCGATTTTGCCACACCGGTAAAATCCATCAGCAGTTTTGAAGAAGAAGACAACGTTAGAGTCGAAATACAACCCATAAGCGGCAACTTCGAACATGTTGCTTACCAGGCAAACAACATCTTTACCATCGAATTAAAACCCATCAGCGCCGAGGAACTCGAAGAAGTTAAAAAACAAAAATTCGGCTACACCGGTGAGCGTTTATCACTTAACTTCCAGGATATTCCAGTACGCGCCGTACTGCAATTGATTGCCGATTTTACCAGCCTTAATGTGGTCGTCAGTGACTCAGTCGATGGCAACCTGACCTTACGTTTAAAAAACGTTCCCTGGGATCAGGCACTGGATATTATCCTCAAGGCCAAAGGTTTATCAAAACGTGAATCCGGCACGGTGATGATGATTGCGCCCAGCGAAGAAATTGCCGCGCAGGAAAAAATTGAACTTGAAGCTCAACAGTCCATTACCGAACTGGCACCGATTAGAAGTGCATTTTTCACTATCAACTTTGCCAAAGTGGGTGAACTTGCTGCCCTGTTCTCCGGCTCTGGTGGTGGCGGTGGCGATGGCGAAGATGGCGGCGGTGGCGTTTCATCCGGTATACTTAGCCCACGCGGAAGTGTCATTGTTGACGAACGCACCAATACCCTAATCATAAAAGACACCGAAAAAGTTATTTCTGAAATTCGCCGCACCCTGAAAAAGCTGGATATTCCCATTCGCCAGGTGATGATCTCATCTCGTATCGTTATCGCAACCGACCAGTTCACTCGGGAACTAGGCTCACGTTTTGGTGTCAGCACAGCTAAAGCTAACTCCAGTGGCTTCGGCGTGACTACCGGCACTTTCCAGGGAGCCGACACCATCGCATCAAGTGGCATCAACAACATAGCAAATGGTGGTTCACCCGAACCCTTTACTTTTCCAAGCGGTGTTAACGCCACAGACCGCCTCAACGTCAATCTTGGCACGGCAGCGGCTGCCGGCAGCATGGCCTTTGCCGTACTAACCGGCAGTACACTCATTGACCTCGAAATTTCGGCTTTACAGGCGGAAAATAACGGTGAAATTATTTCCAGCCCTCGTGTCGTCACTGCCGATCGGCATACAGCCCGTATTGAGCAAGGCGTAGAAATTCCCTACCTGTCTGCCTCATCCAGCGGCGCCACCCAGGTTGAATTCAAAAAAGCTGTATTAAGTATCGAAGTTACCCCACAGATCACACCGGATGACCGCGTCATTATGGACCTGTCTGTAAGCAACGATACCGTTGGTGACATTTTTGCCGGCATCCCGAGTATCGACACCCGTGAAGTAACCACCCAGGTATTAGTCAATAACGGAGACACTGTGGTTTTAGGCGGTATCTATGAACAAGCCACTCGAGATGAAGTGGATAAAGTTCCTTTCCTTGGTGACCTGCCATTAATTGGTTACTTTTTTAGACACACACTGGAAAGCGATGAAAGACGGGAGCTGCTTATCTTTGTTACCCCTAAAATTCTTAAAGATTCGCTTACACTTTAGATGATTACCTCTATATCAGGTAAGGACGAAACAAATATGAACCACCGTTATATCAAACTTTTTACAATAGTCGCGAGCTGCACCTTATTTGCAGCAGGCTGCAGTGATGATAACAGCACGTTTGAAACACCAAATACCAGTAGTATCCCTACAAACACAGGTCACGTCTCATTTAAAAACTTTTCAATACTTGCAGAAGACACCCAACCTGATGTGGTTAACAGAGACACAGGTATTTTCACAAAAACCGATGTTGTAATGACAGCTTTTATCGCAGACAGACTGAACTCAACGTTAACTGACTCCCACACAGTCCATTTTCGTACAGAATATGGCATATTAAACCCCAGTAGCTGTGTCACAGAAAACGGCTTCTGCACAGTTACCTGGAGCGCAATAAAAAGACCCGAACCCGGCGGACCCGGTGATGATATGAGAGTAACTATTGTTGCCTATACCATTGGCGAAGAATCATTTACAGACGCAAATGGTAATGACATTTATGATGACGCTGATGGCAATCAGTTTAATGACTTAGAAGAGCCATATATTGATGCTAACGAAAACGGTGTCTTTGATGCTGGTGATAGCATTATTGATGTTATTAATGGAAATGATGCCACCGGCAAAAATGGTGTACACGATATTAATGATGGTTTCTTTAACGGTAGTGACTGTACCCATAGCTCGCTTTGCAGCACAACAATTATTACTAACGGCACAATATGGGATTCGAACACACTAACCATTAATGGGCCTCCCCCTACAGCAACACCATAATAAATTTGCTATCCTATGCGACCTGCGCTTTTGCACTTAAAGCGAGGTCGCTTTTTTTATGTTTAAACAAAAAAATATTTTCTTAATTGGTTTAATGGGCACTGGCAAAACCACGGTTGGTCGCCAGCTATCGCGTAAATTAAAAATGGATTTTTATGACAGTGACCGTGTCATAGAAGAGCGTACTGGCGCAGATATCCCGCTTATCTTTGAAAAAGAAGGTGAAGACGGTTTTAGAAAACGCGAAACCGCTATCATTGATGAGCTTACGCAAAAAAATAATATTATCCTTGCCACCGGCGGCGGCGCGATACTTAATTCGGAAAACCGCAATCATCTAATCAATCGCGGCACGGTGTTTTACCTGAAAAGCAACCTTAAAACCCTGATTGAACGCACCAGTAAAAGCAAAAATAGACCACTGCTACACGCAGACGAATCTGCTGAAACCATCCTTCAGCGCTTGCTGGATCAACGCGAACCACTTTATGAGGAAACCGCTGACACCATTATCGAAACCGCAAACAACTCGATTCATGGTGTAATACAGGCTATTATTAAGTCTCTTTAACCGTTACAAAAAAACAACTATTCACCGCGAAGATCACGAAGGACACGAAGATGGAATTTGATCAACTATCTAAGCAGGTGATAGGATTGGCAATTGAGGTTCATCGTGAACTCGGACCAGGCTTACTGGAGTCCACATATGAAAAGTGCCTGGCTTATGAACTGAGAGCACACAATATTGAATGCGTGACCCAACTAGCTCTGCCAGTTAAATACAAGGAAATCAATCTTGATTGCGGATATCGTGTAGATCTAATGGTGAAACAATGTCTGATTATTGAACTGAAGAGCGTGAACTCACTTCAGCCGATCCACCAGGCTCAGTTACTAACCTACATGAAACTTGCACATATCAAAATAGGGCTGCTCATTAACTTTAATACCAAACTACTTAAAAGTGGAATCAAACGCCTTGTACTCTAATACTGAACGCTTCGTGCACTTCGTGAGCTTCGTGGTAAAAATCCGTAGTTCCAGTTATGCCCAGTAATTACCAAAAAACAAACAAATGACAACATTAACCGTTGACTTAGGGGAGCGTAGTTACCCCATTTACATTGATAGCGACCTGCTCGGTCAGGCTGACTTATTACAGCAACACATTCCCGGCAACAGCGCCCTCATTGTCAGCAATGAAACCGTCGCCCCGCTCTATCTCAAACAAACCCAGGCCATGTTATCCGGGCTAAAAAGTAAATCTGTGATCCTGCCCGATGGCGAAAAATATAAAAACCTTGAAGTATTAAATCAAATTTATGACAGCCTGTTGCGCAATCGCTTTGACAGAAATACCACGGTTATTGCACTGGGCGGTGGTGTAGTTGGCGATATGGCTGGTTTTGCCGCCGCCAGTTATCAACGTGGTGTGCATCTTATCCAGATACCTACCACACTATTATCGCAGGTGGATTCTTCTGTCGGTGGAAAAACCGGCGTTAATCACGCGCTCGGTAAAAATATGATCGGGGCTTTTTATCAACCCAGAGCGGTGATTGCTGACACCAACACGCTTAATACCCTGCCCGATAGAGAACTAAGTGCCGGTATTGCAGAAATCATCAAATATGGTCTGATTAATAATACTGAATTTTTTGCCTGGTTAGAACAAAACATGCAGGCCTTACTCAAGCAGGATAAACAAGCCTTAACTTACGCCATCAAAGTCTCCTGCCAGAGCAAAGCCGACATCGTCGCTGCCGACGAACGTGAAAGCGGACAACGCGCCCTGCTCAACCTTGGCCATACCTTTGGCCACGCCATTGAAAATGGCATGGGTTATGGTGAGTGGCTGCACGGTGAAGCCGTTGGTGCTGGTATGTGTATGGCAGCGACTATGTCTAACCAGCTAGGCTGGATGAGTGATGAAGACACCCAGAAAACAATCAAACTTATTGAACAGGCAAAACTACCCACTAAAGCACCGCCAACCATGTCCACTGAACAATTTCTGGAACTGATGTCGGTTGATAAAAAAGTGCTTGATGGCGTTTTGCGACTGGTATTAATGAAAGGCATTGGTCAGGCACTGGTAACCGACGATTTCAAAACAGAAGATTTAAGCAAAGCCATTGAGCACTCTCCAACTGCCGAAAACAATCAATAATGACACAGGATGATAAACAAAATATTACAGACTCACATAGCAGTTACAATGGTCATTTAGTCTCATATGCCTGCAATGACACACAGTCAATCGGTCGCCGTTTTAGTGAAACCCACCCGACCTATCGCAATGAATACCAGCGTGACCGTGACCGCATCATCCACTGCGCCGCATTCAGACGGCTGGAATATAAAACCCAGGTATTTGTTAACCACGAAGGCGATTTGTTTCGTACCCGGTTAACCCACTCGCTTGAAGTTGCCCAGATTGCCCGCAGTATCTCACGCGAGTTAGGGCTGCACGAAGACCTGACCGAAGCCATCGCGCTGGCACATGACCTCGGTCACACCCCGTTTGGTCATGCTGGGCAAACTGCTTTAAACAACTGCATGAAAGCCTTCGGTGGATTTGAACACAACATTCAATCGCTGCGTGTGGTTGATAAACTGGAACAGAAATACGCTGACTTTGACGGGCTCAATCTAAGTTTTGAAACCCGCGAAGGCATTTTAAAACACTGCGCCATCGCCAACGCAAAAAAACTCGGCGATGTAGGCCAACGCTTTATCAATAAAACACATCCCGGACTGGAAGCTCAATTAACCGATTATTCAGACGAAATTGCTTATAACAATCATGATATTGATGATGGCATTCGCTACGGTTTAATTAGCATTGATGATTTATTAAAAATAAAATTATTCCGTGATCAATACGATATCGTCAACAAACAATATTCCGGACTGGATGATAAAAAACTCGTGCATGAAATTATTCGCCGCATGATTAATGTGATGGTGGTCGACTTAATTGACACCTCACGAGAAAATATCAGCAAGGCAAATTTAAACTCGGTAGATGATGTACGCAAAAATAAACAACGACTGATAGCATTTAGTGACAACATGAATAAAAAGAAACTGGAACTAAAACAATTTCTGCGTAAAGAACTCTATCAGCATTACCGTGTACATCGCATGACTAAAAAAGCGGCCGATGTTATTGACGCTCTATTCAACGCCTTCATAGAAGACCTTAAAATATTACCCACCGAAGCGACTGAGCATTGCCAGCTATTAAAAGACAAACATGGTGATATCGGTATAGCTCGTGGCATAGCCGATTACATTGCCGGCATGACTGATCGTTATGCCATTGTGGAATATGAACGCATATTCAACCCCCGCCAGTTATCCTTTGTAAACCTGCACCCTTAAATTAATTACTAATTACTAATTATTCGCTGGTGTTACTCATTCATTACCAACAAATAGACAAGTTACCGAATAACAAAAAACAACAAATTAAAAA
>CAZALW010000068.1:0-12427 GCA_964485705.1 uncultured Thiotrichaceae bacterium | reverse complement strand
GTGATTTTTTCTAAAATATCATTAACCGTAACGATAGATGGAATAACTTCGTTAGGGATTTCTATATCAAAAGCTTCTTCGATCTCAAACAACACGGTAATGGCTTTTAATGAATCAATGCCTAATGCCATAAGCTTAGCTTCAGGGGTAACGTCTTCGATTTTGCAATTTGCAATATTGACAATAACTTCAGCGACTTTATTCAGAACCATAATTATTATTCCGTAATTAATATTCCGTTATTAATATTGAGTAGTGGTCATTAAATATAATGGCAGATAATGATCTGTTTGTTTTCTATATGCAACCAGTTTTAATAAACCTGGTCTATTTTGATAATAGTTTTTGCTTCTTCTTTAATGCATAGCAATACAATAAATAAAGAAAATAAATTAGAGCAAATGAATAGTACTAACTCAGCAAGAGTTCGTCTATAATTTTTTTATTAAATTCAACTAGCTTAAGCAACTATTTAAAATAATAATCAACTTGTTGATTTAAGTCAAAAATTACGGTATATAGAACCTGTACCAGCTTAGTTAAAAATAATAATAATAACAGCAAGGCCACAGAAATGAATATTAAAGGTAAATCCAGCGCCAATTCCCGAACAAAAAGAAGCAAGGACATACAGGGTTACACGCAATTTAGTACCCGCTATGATTCTGAAACCAGCAGCATATGGGTCTGGATGCAACCGCAGCCACGTCCCTGCGTTAATGCGGCATTAATTAGTGAACTGCTAGCACTTCAACAACAACTAACAGGCACCTACAAAAATCAGCACCCTGATACCATATGGCCATTTCGCCATCTCATCCTGGCATCAAAAATACCGGGCATCTATAATCTTGGTGGCGATTTAGCATTATTTAAACATTGCATCGTTAACAAAGAAGAAGAAAAACTTAGAGATTACGCTTACCGATGCATCAATCTCCTGCACCATAATATTGACAATCTGGATCTGCCAATCACCATGGTTTCTCTTGTCCAGGGGCAGGCGCTGGGTGGCGGCTTTGAAACCGCCCTATCCTGCGATGTCATCATTGCTGAACGCAGTTCTCAAATGGGCTTCCCCGAAATATTATTTAACCTGTTTCCTGGCATGGGGGCATACAACCTGCTTGAGCGTCGAATTGGTTCAGCAATGGCTGAACGCATCATTTTAAGTGGTAGTACATACCGTGCTGAAGAACTTTATGATATGGGCGTAATTGACGTATTAGCAGAAGATGGCAACGGGGTGAAGGCCACAGTGAAATACCTCAATAGTCATAACCAGTCACACAATACCATTCGCTCAATGAAAAGAATTCGGCAAATTGTTCACCCGATAGAAAAACAGAAAATGTACGATATTGTTGATATCTGGGTAGAAGCTGCAATGGCTTTAAGCAAAAAAGACCTGGCAAAAATGGAACGTTTATTACATCTACAAAAAGACATGAAAAACAGTCAATCCATCCAGCAGGAAAATACAAAATTAATACCACGTGGTGATGACTGGCGTAAAATTAAGGATATAAGCTTTCCTCTAATCAATCATCTTGGTGAAAATATAGCACACAATAGAAGAAAAAATGAAGGCCGAAGAGTGAACAGAAAACCTGTTGAGGAAATAGCGTAAAACCGGGTATTTATTATGCATCGGCTGCTTAAATTCATTAAAAATATCGCTGCCTTACCCGTAATATGGATTTTTGTTATCGTGCTGAGTTTCATACTCTATGTGCTGACACTTTTACCACGTGCTTTCTCCAGCCACTTTTATCGCTCGCTATCGCGTTACTGGTGCAAAATTGTTATACGTGCATTAGACGTAAACTTAAAACTTGTCCATAAAAATTCCGAAGCGTTACCAGAACAATACATTCTTGTCGCCAACCACCCTTCCGCATTAGAAGACTTTGGTGTACCAGCGCTGTTTGATATCTACCCATTGGCAAAAGCCGGTGTGCGGGACTGGATTGTATTAGGCCGTATCAGTGATTATGCGGGCGCTATTTATGTAAAACGTGGCAACCGTGATTCAAGGCATGCAGCAAAACAGGCATTGATTGATGCGGTTCTCGCGGGGAAAAACATTGTCATCTTTCCCGAAGGTGGCTGCAAGGGGTCTCGCATATATGAAGAATTTCAAACCGGGGCTTTTGATATATCACTGCAAACCGGCGTACCGATTGTTCCCGTATTTTTACACTATATAGATCAAAAAACATTTGAATGGAAAGGTGAGTCTTTAGTAAAAAAGCTCTGGCAAATATTTAACAGCAATAATAATCGTGTTAATTATTATGTATTCGATGCCATATCACCTGATGGCTTTAGTGACAAAGAGAGCTTTACACAACATACATATTCGTTGTTTTTACAATGGCAAAAGAAATACCTGGATTAAAAAGAAGTAGCTTCATATTTTGCTGGACAGATATTATTAAAACATCATAATATTCTTAATCACACACACACTGTTTCTTATATCACTTTTCAGGTATAATGCGCGCTCACTTTTGGTGCACTTCGGTCTGCACCTGTTTTTAATGCGATAATCTTAATGTGGTAATCCCATACGAGTTATCCCGGAACAGTTAAAGTTTCCGCCTGGACCGACCCAAACGATGCTTTGGGTGGCGCCGATTCTAAGAGAAAATAACAGATGTCATTTGAATCCCTTGGCCTTTTGGCCGAATTACACCGTGCTGTGTCTGAAAAAGGTTATAGCACCCCTACCCCTATCCAGAAACAGGCCATTCCCGTTATTCTTGAGGGGCGCGATCTGATGGGTGGCGCGCAAACCGGTACCGGCAAAACCGCTGGTTTTACCCTGCCATTGCTACAACGGTTAATAGAAACAGACAAGCCACGAAAAGGTCGCCGCCCGCTACGCGCCTTAGTATTAACCCCAACACGGGAGCTGGCGGCACAGGTTGCAGAAAGTGTACGCGACTATGGACGTTACCTGCCACTTCGTTCTACCGTGGTGTTTGGCGGGGTAAGCATCAACCCGCAAAAAATGAAACTGATTAAGGGTGTTGATATACTGGTGGCGACACCTGGCCGATTACTCGATCATATCAGCCAGCGCTCGGTTAATCTTTCGAATATTGATATTCTAGTGCTTGATGAAGCCGACCGCATGCTGGACATGGGTTTTATCCATGACATTAAAAAAGTGCTGGCACTGATACCTAAAAAGAAACAGACCTTATTATTCTCAGCAACATTTTCTGATGATATTAAAAAACTGGCCAACAACCTGCTTAAATCACCGGCATTAATTGAAGTTGACAGACAAAATGCAGCAACAGAAACCGTCACCCAGGTTATCCATCCAGTCGACAAAAACCGTAAACGTGAACTGCTTTCTTTTCTGATTGGTTCCAACAACTGGCAACAGGTACTGGTATTCAATCGCACCAAACACGGTGCCAACCGTCTTGCCGAGCAGTTAAATAAAGATGGTATCACCGCTGCAGCCATTCATGGCAACAAAAGCCAGGGCGCACGTACACGCGCATTAGCTGACTTTAAAGCCGGCAAGGTACGGGTGCTGGTTGCCACTGATATTGCAGCACGTGGTATAGATATCGACCAGTTACCTCATGTAGTGAACTTTGAACTGCCCAATGTTTCCGAAGATTATGTTCACCGTATCGGCCGCACCGGTCGCGCAGGCAATGAAGGTGAAGCCATGTCGCTGGTCTGTGTTGATGAGCTAAAGCTGCTTAAAGATATTGAAAAACTGATAAAGAGAGACATCCCCAAAGAAGTGATCGAAGGTTATGAGCCCGACCCTTCCATTAAAGCACAGCCGCTGACTAACGGCAGGCAAAATGGTCGTGGTCAGCAGCAAAAATCTAACCGGAGAAATTCAACTCATTCGGCTAAAAACAAACCATCTGGAAAATCACCCCGAGCAGGGAAATATGCCCGCAATAAAGCAGCTGACGGCAACACAAACAATACAAAAGCGGCTTCACCCTGGAAAAAACAGTCAAACAATACCAACAGGCAAAACCGCAGACGAGATGCAACATAGAAAAATACGAATTAAAGGCAAAATCCTCTAACGAAATATTATAAAATATATATAGCAAATAAACAGATAATACAACATCTTACAGTTACCACCTCGAAATTTTATAACCGCCACCTGGAGCAGGAAGCCGTCATCTCGACCATAGGGAGAGATCTTTTACCACTGTAGAATAAGATCTCTCCCGATGGTCGAGATGACAGCCACCTGTTCGATGACAACTATTAAAGAATCGAGAACACATAAAAACGATAGGTCAGGAACAAAACTATGCTAGCAACCGCAAACATCACCATGCAATTTGGCGCTAAGCCACTCTTTGAAAACGTCTCAGTTAAATTCGGCGATGGCAATCGTTACGGTTTAATCGGTGCCAATGGCTGTGGCAAATCAACTTTTATGAAGATTCTGGGTAACGACCTTGAAGCCACCGCCGGCAATGTCTCAAAAAACCCTGACGAGCGTATCGGTAAATTGAAACAGGATCAGTTTGCCTACGAAGAATTTAATGTCATCGATACTGTCATCATGGGGCACGAAGAACTATGGGCGATTAAATCAGAAAAAGATGCCATTTACGCTAACCCTGAAATGACAGAAGCCGATGGTATTCGAGCAGGCGATCTGGAAGCAGAATTTGCTGAAATGGATGGCTATTCTGCCGAAGCACGTGCTGGAGAATTACTGCTTGGCCTGGGCATACCATCTGAACAACACTACGGCCCGATGAGCAACGTCGCACCCGGCTGGAAATTACGCGTCCTGTTGGCACAGGCTTTATTTTCAGAACCCGACATTATGTTGCTTGACGAACCGACCAACAACCTCGACATCAACACCATTCGCTGGTTAGAAGACATATTAAATGAACGCAAATGCACCATGATAATCATCTCGCATGACCGTCATTTCCTGAACAGTGTCTGCACCCACATGGCCGATTTAGACTACGGTGAAATTCGTATCTATCCGGGGTCTTATGACGAATACATGATCGCTTCAACCCAGGTGACAGAACGCCTTCAATCTGAAAATGCCAGGAAAAAAGCCCAAATAGCTGAACTCAAAGCCTTTGTCAGCCGCTTTTCTGCCAATGCTTCAAAATCCAAACAGGCAACCTCACGCGCAAAACAGATAGATAAAATTCAACTGGCCGAAGTCAAACCATCCAGCCGTAAAAATCCTTATATCTATTTTGAAGAAGATAAAAAACTGCATCGACTGGCACTGGAAGTTGACGGTCTGGCTAAAAGTTTTGATGATAACTCTATTGAAAAACGCAGCCTGTTTGCCAATCTCGACCTGATGGTAGAAGTGGGCGAACGCATTGCCATCATCGGCCCTAACGGCATCGGTAAAACATCGCTTTTGAAGTGTTTGTACGGTAATTTAGAGGCATCAGCAGGCACCGTGAAATGGTCTGAAAACAGCCAGTTGGGCTATTACGCACAGGATCACGCTGCCGACTTTAAAGAAGATAAAACACTCTACGACTGGATGAGCTACTGGGGTCAGGAAAACGATGACGAACAATCCATACGCGGTACTTTAGGGCGTTTATTGTTTTCATCTGATGACATTAACAAAAAAGTCAGCGTTATCTCAGGTGGCGAACAAGGCCGCATGTTGTTTGGTAAATTAATGCTGGAACGCAACAACATTTTGTTAATGGACGAGCCCACCAACCATCTTGATATGGAATCCATTGAGTCGCTCAACCTGGCGCTGGAAAACTTCCCCGGCACATTATTCTTTGTCAGTCATGACCGTGAATTCGTGTCATCACTAGCTACCCGCATTATTGAAATGACACCAAAAGGACTGGTTGATTTCCGTGGCACTTATGAAGATTACCTGAACAGCCAGATTATGGAACAGGGCAAACGTAAAGCATCTTAATGTGGCTCGTAAGTTGGGGTGAATATTTTTATAAACCCCAACCTTAGCGCAGGATGACAATATTTATAGAATGATTTTTAGTAACTATTCAGTGAGTTTTAAGTTTTGTGATTTTTTAAAAATATTTCACCACGAAGTACACTAAGCTCACGAAGAAAAAATAATAGTTAAATTAAACAAGACAGATGGTGTATTGTACCCAATATACTTTGAAAAACTTCGTGATCTTCGTGGTAAATCTGTTCTTTTTTGATGGCGCTGAGTAGTTACGATTTTTATACGACACTATAAGCTTGCAATCGCTTTTTAACAGATGAAGAAAATCGCCATTTTTGTTGATGTACAAAACATCTATTACACCACGCGTGATGCTTATGGTCGCCAATTCAATTATCGTGAATTTTGGAGGCGTGCAACCACACAGGGCAACATTGTAATTGCCAATGCCTATGCCATTCATCGTGGTGATGACAAACAGAAAAAATTTCAGGACGCCCTCAAACACATAGGCTTTACGGTAAAACTCAAACCTTATATACAACGCAGCGATGGTTCCGCCAAAGGCGACTGGGACGTTGGCATCACCATTGATGTAATGCAAACTGCAAAACAGGTTGATACCGTTATTTTGCTTTCAGGTGATGGTGATTTTGATCTCCTATTGAAAAAAATAAGCTCGGAATATGCTGTTACAACCGAAGTTTATGGTGTACCGGCTCTTACCGCCAACTCACTTATTGATGCAGCCAGCATCTACCATCCAATACAGCAGGATTTACTACTGTAATTCTTTATTGCACTAATCCCCATTCAGCTTTCATTCATCCAGTTAGAGCTAAATTACAGACATCGGGCCACATGTATTCCTGGCCCGGTTTTTGTGAACACTATCTGGAGATTAATAATGATCAACAAAATACTAAAACGTTTGCCTTTGATAACCATGATCGCGGTCGCCCTGGCATTTTCACCAGGCATAACAATGGCCGGTCAGGATAAGCATAGCCACTTTAAAAAACACTACTCTCAAAGCTACTCTAATGAAGCCCATCAATCACACAGTAAGGGACACAAACGTGGTCATAAACACAGCAATAAAAAACATTACAAATCTCATGGCAAAAGTCATAAACGCCATCATCGGCACAGTGCAAAACATCACTATAATAAAGACTACGGTCATCACAACCATCGTCACCATGACAGCCACAGAGATCAGCATCATACCCGCTACATTGTGAATAACCATCATTACAACGATGACTCCTATGGCCTGAATCATCTGCGGTTTATGATTGGTCTGCACACAAACAACTTTGATATTATCTTCCGGGACTAATTTGCCCACAATAATAGTTACTAACCCGAAGGCTGAGTGTCGGGTAATCAGCCTTCGGGTTAGTAAGTAATGCACTTATGGAATGAGCATTATTCAACTACTGTGGTTAACACCAACACTTCGGTGTAAGCTTCAGTTGTTAAACTGTGCGGTGCATCTCATGAAAATAATTTTCTTCTCCCTGCTTTTCATCTCAATGTTATTACAAAATACGCAAGTGCTTGCAGCAGATGAAGGCATCAGCAAACAACAGGCGGTGACTATTGCAACACAAAAACACCCTGGACGCGTACTTTCGGTTAAGACAAAAGCCAATGATTTCAAAGTGAAAATTATAAGTGACGACGGTAAAGTACAGATCATTCGCATTGATGCCAAAAGCGGAAAGATCAAACATGGCTCCGAACAGTAGCAACCGTCATGCGTATTTTAATCATTGAAGATGAATTAAATTTACAGGCGCAAATCAAAGCAGGTCTTGAGTCTGAAAACCACATCGTGGATACCAGTAGCGACGGCAATGAAGGTTATTTTTTAGCCACCGAATACCCGCTTGATGCCGCCATCATAGACATCGGCTTGCCCGGCATCAGTGGCATTGAGGTCATTAAAAAATGTCGCGAAGATGGCAGCACCCTGCCCATACTTATTCTAACCGCACGTAGCCGCTGGCAGGAAAAAGTTGAAGGTCTGGAAGCGGGTGCGGATGATTACCTGGTCAAACCTTTCCACATGGAAGAACTGCTGGCACGCATTAACGCCCTGCTACGCCGCGCCACTGGCTCAGCCACAACAGAACATAAATGTGGCTGCGTCACCCTGAACCTGGGCACACAACAATTGCTGCTAAATGATAAAGTGCTTGATGTCACTGCGTTTGAATATCGTTTGATTGAATACCTGATGCGCCATTCCAGTGAAGCAGTCGCAAAATCCCGCCTCGCCGATTACCTATATCCACATGACGATGACCGCGACAGCAATGTGATTGAGGTTTTAATCGGACGCTTACGCAAAAAACTCGATCCCGACGGCTCACTCAAACCCATCGAAACCCTGCGTAACCGGGGTTATCGTTTTACCCTTTGTGATGCAGACACCGCTAACGATAACAAATAACAGACAAATCCAATGAGAGCTTTGCCTGAAGCATTTTTTCTGTTCATGTCATCTCGACCAGAGGGAGAGATCTTAAACCGCAGAAGAACAAGATCTCTCCCTCTGGCCGTGATGACCGTGGTTTCATGTTTTTACCCTTTCCACCCTTTGGTTCGTAACCGCCACATCTATGTGGCGCTACTCACGCAAAGGTCTCCTAATGTCACTTAATCGCCGAATCATTCTTAGTGCAAGCCTGGTACTGGCGGTATTTATCAGCTTAACCGCGCTCACGCTTGAGCGGGCTTTTATTGACAGCAGCGAAAGTGCATTGCGCGACACCTTAACCAGCCAGTTATATGCATTAATGGCGGTTGCTGAAGTAGAAAACAACACATTAACCATGCCGACAAATGAACTCGATGCCCTGCTGGGTCTACCCAGTTCCGGTATCTATGCCACCATCACCAACAAAACGGGGGCTAAGTTGTGGCAATCATCATCTGCTTTAGGCGCAAGCCCTCCTCAGCCCATATCTTTAAGCAGTGGCGAAAAACATTTCAAAAAAACAGCGGTAAACGGTATAAGTTACTACAGCCTTGCTTATGGCGTGGACTGGGCAAGTGATGCCAGCAGTATGGCGCTGACCTTTAGCATCAGCACGGACTTGCAATCATTTAACAATCAGGTCACCCGGTATCGTACAACCTTATGGAGCTGGCTTATCGTCATGGCGGTACTATTGCTTTTTAGTCAGGCGCTGATTTTACGCTGGGGGTTGTCACCATTGCGAAAAGTCGGCGCTGAACTTAACCGCATCGAAACCGGAGAGCAGGAACAGATACAACAACACTACCCGCAGGAAATTGAACAGCTCACCAGCAACATCAATGTTTTATTGCAGCAGGAACGTGAGCAGAAAACACGTTACCGCAATGCTCTGGGCGACCTTGCACACAGCTTAAAAACACCGCTCGCTGTGTTACAAACCAGCCTGGACAGCGACAGGCAGAACCATACCCTGCTAGAACAAATTACCAGGATGAATTCAATCGTCGAATATCAACTGCAACGCGCAGCAACCGCAGGTTCTGTCAGCATCGGCAAAGCCGTTAAGCTTGAAGCGGTCACCCATAGACTGCTTGAATCATTGCACAAAGTTTACCGCGACAAACCGATTAAGGTTAATGTTGAAATTGAAAAAAACCTGATCTTCAAAGGTGATGAAGGTGACTTGATGGAACTGCTCGGCAACCTTCTGGACAACGCCTTCAAATGGGCAAAGCAACAAATCGAGATTAAAGCGGAAATCAAAGCCACTCAAAACGGCAAGCAGTTATGGTTAACTATTAGCGATGATGGCCCGGGCATAGCACAGAATGACGTTGACGAACTGCTCAAACGCGGCAAACGCGCCGACCAAACCACCGCCGGCCACGGCATCGGACTTTCCATCGTGCAGAATATCGTTGCAGCATATCACGGTGATTTAAGCATAAGTAAAAGTCAGTTTGGCGGCGCAAAAATCATCATCACTTTATAGTTTTCTCGTTCCCACGCTCTGCGTGGGAACGAGAAAACCTGCCCACCCTACAAAACTGGTTTATTATTAACCCGTAGGTTGGGCTGAGGCACGAAGCCCAACAAGCCACCACAGACAAACCATTAGGTGTCATAAAAAGTCACCCCAACCTACGGGTTTATCAGACAGTACATAAACGACACTTAGCGAACGGTGAAAGAGCTTAAAAATATTAAGTCCGCGAAACACGCAAAAGACGCAAAAAAAGCAAAAGTAATAATAGATCAGTTTACTCGTTCCCACGCAGAGCGTAGGAACGAGTAAACTGAAAAAAATAAAATATTTTCTTTGCGCTTTTTTCGCGTCTTTTGCGTGTTTCGCGGACTAATTCTTTTGATTTTTAATGACTGCTAATGACCGATTTTACCCCATCACTCCAGCCTACAAACTGTGTTGCATCATATTAAAAGAACGTAGATTTCTTACGTTCAGCCATCGTTCATCTGCTTAATGTTGAAATCACCCTGTACTTTAAACAAGCAGGAGAATTCAATGCCATTCAAACTAACCAGCGAAATCATCGCCAAAATTCTTATTCCGAAAAAATCAGTATGGACTGTTTTGTGGATACTCTTATTTGTATTATCTACACCGTTAATGGCTGCAAGCAGCGAGGACAGTCGCAGTTCCAGATCAATCAGTTTTATTAAAATCACAGAGCCTGATAAGGCCACAAAAGATACCCAGTTCAGTCAGGTGGATGCAGATATTATGCTAGCACTGAGCAAAAAAAGTTTCCGTATGGAATCTACCGTAAAATCACTGCACCTTACTCCCAGCCATGATTATACCGAGCATAACGACATAAGCATTTATGATGCTTCAACATTGCTGCTTAGTGATTTTAACAATGACGGTTTTTATCACCGTTTCAGCGTAACGATTGATGCCGATACCATTTATAACACCGCCTATATTTATGTCAGACTGTACCTGAGTTTTGAAGGTGGATCCTGGAACCACTATGCCACCAGCGACAACTATCATATTTATAGCGACAGTGAAACAGATGCCTTTGTTATAGAAACAGAATTAGCCGATGGTTTTCCGCCGGGTTATTACGATGTAAGAATTGAATTGTATAATGCCGACGATAACCACTGGTTATTAAGCTACGGCTCCTATGATGATGCTTCATTAAACGCACTGCCGTTAGAAGACAGTTATTATGACGAGCAACATGAAAACATTTTAATCCCGGTTGAAACAGTCATCGTGGTTGATGGTCATGGTCACGGCGGTTCAATGAGCTGGTTGTTATTGTTGTTAGCTGCTGCTATTGCTGCGTTTAGACAAGCGGATCGAAACGACAACTCGTAGCTTGGGGTGAATACTTTTTATGAACCCCAACGCATGTATCTGATGCTGCCTGATATGTGTGTCAAAATTTAGATTCGACATCCATATTTTTATTTCGTGCCTCAGCCTAACCTACGGACTTTCGTTTGAACAAAAAAACCCCGCTCAATGGCGGGGTCGGTATGCATGTGATACTTATTGGTACTAAACAGTCTCTTTACGTCTTGCTACCGCAACTAAACCGATAAGACCAGAGCCAAATAACCAAAGCGCTGCAGGTACGGGTACGGGTGAAACATTGGTTAATCCTACCTCAATAGCAGCACTGTCAAAAACTAATACATAACCACCATCAAAAGAGTCGAACCAGTCCGGTAGAACCCAGCTGCTTGTACCAGCTTCAGCAATAGCAAATACAAACTGATTATCGCCGAACAAGGTAATAGATACCGAACCAGAGGTGGCTGTATAATCGATACCAACCTCATCCAAAGTAACTTGACCTGCGAAATTAGTATCTGTAGTCAGTATGAGTGCAGTAGCAACAGATGATCCAGCATTAAAATCAGCCACATCAAATATAGCAAAATCGTAATTCTCAGGTACATCATCGAAATACAACTCAAAACTAAAAGCTTTCACGGTACCAGATGACGGTTGCCAGAATGTTGTAGCAGTTGCCGCATGAGCAGACATCGAAACTAAAGAAACCATTACAAATGCAACAGCGGTTAAAGATTTAGAAAACATTTTTTTCTCCTTGTTTGTGCAATTATTAAATTGGATAAAATATCAATCCAACTATCACGTAGCAATTACCATGCCATTATAAAAACCTTATAAATTTCAAGTGGATAAGAACATTAATATTTTATAATATACATAAAGTGTAAAGAATTCCTTGCAAAATATGAGTTTCGGAGCATTTTATGCAAAATCCGCTGTATTAAGTGTCGAAATACGTTACACTCATAAAGAAACAGACTGACTTACAGGCTAAAACCCCTTTAAAATCAGTAGTTTATACTATTATAATATTGTAAAGTTTTGCGACAGTAGCTGGCTGATATTCATAAGCCTGGCTCTCTGGTGACTGTTTTTATCATGTTGTTATGCAGTTCGTAGATACTCTGTTCCAAAGCAAGTCCTTTTTGCCTCCAGTCCATAAAAA
>CAZALW010000067.1:0-12617 GCA_964485705.1 uncultured Thiotrichaceae bacterium | reverse complement strand
ATCTCTCCCGCTGGTCGAGATGACAGTGGTATTGAGCTTATACCCTGTCCATCCTTAGGTTCGTAAACGCCACATCCATGTGCCACTACTCCATCCTTAGGTTCGTAAATGCCACATCCATGTGGCACTGCTTATGTAAAGCACTATATATAGCACTATATATCATCCTTTGCTACTGACTATTTGTCTGAAAAACAATATAAAACTTCGGTCAAGGTAAATATTATTTTACATTCAGCAGCATATCATTAAGTGCTTGCTCTACATCAAACCAGGTTTTATGCACCTGATTAACTAAAGCTGTTTCAATACTACCCTGTTCACAGGCCTGTTCGGCTTTTTTGCATAATGCTGATAGCCCGACCGCACCAACATTTACACTGGAAGATTTTAGCGTGTGTAACACGCCTTTCACCGCGGCAACATCCTCATCCTGCATTGCTCGCATTAATTCTGCAAGCAACCGAGGGGATTGCTCTAAATAAATATTGACTACTTTTTCAGCGAGGCTCGAACCATCCTTCTTTTTCTTGTTATGGAGCCGGTTTAGGATATCCTGATCAAGCACAGCTAAATCACCCTTTACCTCATCCTGCGAGATACGCGGGTTTTTATTTGAGCTAAAACTTTGTAGCGAAACGACCGGACTCATTAACAGCCATTTATTAACCATTAACTGCAAGGAGGACATGCTAAATGGTTTGCTTAAAAAATCATCCATCCCACTGTCAATGCATTTATCTCTTGTACCGGTAATTGCGTGTGCAGTTAGCGCAACAATTATCATCGGATTTTGTTGTGATAACTTTTCATCGCTTCTTATTTGTCTTGTTGCAGCAAAACCGTCCATCACAGGCATTTCACAATCCATTAATATTAAAGCGTATGAATTTGTTTTAACGGCAGCTACTGCCTGTTTGCCATCATGTACCACATCAGCCTTAAATCCAAGCTCCTCCAGCATATCAAGTGCAACTTCACAATTCACCAGGTTGTCTTCTACCAGAAGTATTTTTTTCTGTTCCCCGGCGTTCATGATGACAACATTTTGTTGTTCAACATGCTTTGATTCAATATCAGCCATATGTTCGATATAAGGCTGTTTCACATAAGGCAGTTCAATCCAGAAACAGCAGCCCTTTCCCAGACGACAGTCGACACCAATTTTTCCATGCATTAATTCAATAAACTGTTTACATAAACTTAAACCAATACCTGTTCCATCAATGCCCAGGCCATCAGCGCCTAATCGTGAAAATGGCTTGAATAATTTATCGATAGAGCCTTCATCTATACCATAACCCGTATCAATAAAAGATAAACGCATAATATCGTTGTCATCAACATCTAAAATAATTGAGACCTGCCCACCTTGTTTATTAAATTTAATGGCATTATCTAACAGGTTAACGATGATCTGCTTTAAGCGTTTGCCATCAGCCATTACAAAAATATCGCTTCCTTCAGTGTTGCTGGATATTGTAATATTTCTCTGCTTTGCTTTACCCTCAACCAGTTTTATTGATCCGCGGATCACTGCCTGACAATTGGTCAATGCCATATCCATGTCGACATTACCGGCCTCAATACGTGACAAATCCAGAACATCATCCACAATTGATAACAGGTGTTTTCCAGCTTCGACTACCTTTTGCGAGCGGTCACGTTGTTTTTCAGTCAGAGGCTCTTTTTTGTCGTGCAATAATAATTCATTCATACCCAAAATAGCATTTAAAGGGGTACGTAGCTCATGGCTCATACGGGATAAAAATTTTGACTTCTCTTCGTTGGCAGATTTTGCTTTTGCCGTTTGCAACATCAGTTTGTGTTCTCGCTGTATAGCAATTTCATTTGAACACAACATGTTAAATGTTGACTCATAAAACAGTAATGATGAGCGCAGCATGAATATAGAATGTATAGATATTGCAACAAGAATCGCTACAGCATTAGGTAAATCCGAATGAAGAACAGCGAACATCAGCGGCAGCGTTAATAATATGATAAAGCTGACTATAGGCGCTCTCAAATACCCCATGGTGGTATGCGCCGCAGACGCAAAACCTATCACAACAATAAGCAATAGAATTTGGCCATAAAGTTCAACAACAGGAAATAACAGCAATGTTGTCACCCCCCATACCACGCCAGAAAACAGGATGCCCAATAAATAGGTTTTTTCTGCCGTGTTAACAACAACGCTATGATTCTTACATGCCTGGATATAACGCCAGCCAGTATAGAACCGAAACAGAATAACCAGAGTAAATAATAAAAAACAAACGACCAGTCTGTAGACAATATCAGGTGAATACAAAAAACCAAAAACTAATGTCACCACCAAAAAAGTGGTGAACAAAGCGAATGGCTGATTACGATAAATCAGCTCAACCTGTTTTTTAGTAATACGTAAAACGATCTCTTTACTGCAATGTTGTTCAGCTTTCATTACATTTTTCACCCTTGTACGCCTGCATTCTTCAAATTAAAGAATATCTTTAATAATTATGAGGATGCCCTTTAGTCGATAATAGACAATGTACGGTAAATCAGCAAATAAATGCAATTTATTTCGCGTTTACTTTTTTTGTGCCTGTTCGAAAAACACGCTAATTATTATCACAAAACCTTGTCTTTACTGTGGTCAAACGTAACAACAATATGATTAATGTGATGACAGGACAGTTAAAGGCAAACTATATCAGGTCAGGCTCAATGCCAGTAAGTTAACAGAAATATAGCGTTTTTTACTGTCATCCCGAACGAATGTGAGGGATCTTAGCCCCCGTACAACAAGGTTTCTCCCTTTGGTCGAAATGACAAACTGCCCGTAATATTGCTTAAGGGCATCTCTATTAATTTATGATTGGCATCTTCGCACTTGAGAAACCCAATAACTTCGTTAAAAATCTTTATGTACAAAAATGTTCCACGTGTGCTGCGATCTTTGCCTTGTTCTTGGATCTCTCAAGTACAAATCTGCTCAAACAGAATTAATAGAGATGCCCTTAACTTACTAGCACTGAGGTCAGGCTCAGACATTAACAGTGAATGACAGTTTATTGAACTTGTATTGTTATCACAAAAATAAACAGATATGGAAACCAGTTCTGCACATTCACGCCATAAACACATTGCTGTTTCAAGTAGATAATTCTGTGTACAATCAGGAGATGCTCTACATTTAATCCAGGATTCCCCGCAGGAATTGCCATGCCATACCAAAACAACGCAACAATAAAACCCAGTATATTAATCGTTGATGATGATGCCACCATTCGCCTGTTAATGCGGGATTATTTAAACGATGAAAACTATTCAATTGAAGAGGCAGAAAATGGCAGTGACGCACTGGAACATATAAAACATAAGCAACCCGACCTAATTTTACTTGACGTGAACATGCCCGGAATAAACGGTTTTGAAGTATGCGATGAAGTTCGCAAACTTTATGGTGACACTGACATTTCTATCGTTATGGTCACCGGACTTGATGATTCAGCTTCCATCGAAAAAGCATATGGTTTGGGCGCAACCGACTTTATCAGCAAACCCATCAACTGGGACACCTTCCCTTACCGCATTCAATACCTCATTAAAGCCAGAAATGCGATCATAGAAACCAAATATCAAAAACAGCAAGAAGTTCATAACAGTAAGATGAAAGCTATCGGCCAGTTGACCAGTGGCATAGCACATGATTTTGGTAACTTAATGACTGTCGCCAAAGGTAACCTGGATCTTCTTCAAGAATCTATTGCTCACGACACTCACATCAGTACCCTGTATCGGGAGTTAATTGAAGATGCACACTCCGCGGTTATAGACGGTGTTGAATTAACCAAACAGCTATTAGCCTTTTCACGAAAAAAACCAGTTGCAGCCGTTTCTGTCAATATTGAAAACACAATAAACAAATTCCATAAATTACTTGAAAATACCGTTGGCGAATTAATAACGCTAGAAATCAATATTCATCCTGAGTTACCCGATATTCTTGTCGATCCGGCACAATTTGAAAGTGCTCTGTTAAACATCATTATTAATGCCAGAAATTCAATGCCAGAAGGTGGACAATTAAGTATTAACGCCCAAATCATGGCAACTCAACGTTCGCATGAAATCATTCGCAATGCAGACAATAATCTTGGCGAAAAATGCCTGTGTATAACTATAAAGGATGAAGGTGCCGGTATGAGTGAAGAGGTATTAAACCGCGCAATTGAGCCCTTTTACACAACCAGCAAAACCACAGGCACAGGCTTGGGCTTAAGTATGGTGTATGGATTCATCAAACAATCAGGCGGAGAACTGATAATACACAGTAAGCCCTTACAAGGAACAACCATTTATCTGCAATTCCCAATAGCCGAGAACTACATCAAAAACCGGGTCGAAAACCGAGTTGAGAACATGTTAACGCAGCAAACTAAATCAGATAGCATCTATACATTACCTGAAATAAAGGCAACCATTCTTATTGTTGAAGACCAGGCAAATGTAAGACAGTTTGCAATACGCTGCTTAAACCAATCGGGCATTAACATTCTACAGGCTCAGGACGCTGCCGGAGCAAAATTACTATTAGAAACAAATAAAGATATCGATTTATTATTTACTGACATATTAATGCCAGGCGATATGGATGGATATGAGCTTGCCATATGGGCGAGTAAAAAACACCCTGAACTTAAAATACTGCTTACCACAGCAATGGAAAATAAGCTCGGCAGCAAGCAATCCGGTAGAAATCATAATTTTGAACTGTTGCCTAAACCCTACAATAAGTTTGAACTAACTGAAAGGATAGCTCAGGCACTAGGAGCTTGTCCGAGAATAGAGAACCTACTGCGGAAAAGCTGAGTTTGGCCAGATTCTTCCATTATTTTCGTTAAATATACCTATACTCCGTCCTTTGGTTCGTAAACGGTGCATCCATGCACCACTACTCGCCTCACACATGAAAAAATCTGACTCAAATCAGCTTCCCCTCGCTACGATTTCTATTCTCGGACAAGCTCCCAGGATAAAAGTCAGATTCATATAGCACTTACTTAATTTTCATTAATTAATACATGCACAACCGTGTATTAAAGAATACGGTTTTCGTAGGTTGGTGCTGAGGCACAAAGCCCAACATTTCCGGCATTCTGTTGGGCTTCCTGCCTCAGCACCAACCTACAAATCACCGTATAACAACTCTTTTCATCCTGACGTAATTTTGACTTATCAAACAACAATAACACTAACATATTGATTATTATTAGTTATTTTATTATTAGCTTTACATTTCTTTACATTAAACTCATTTTTGAAGCGCCATTATTTTGTCAAAAGCGCTATTATTAATTGTGTGACAACAAACGAAATGTAACCAAATATAAAACTATTTTGCAGTTAGTGCGAAACGAACATTAGCCCGGTAATATCAAAACGGATTAATCGGCTAGCATAAACCGCTGCAAAATAGAAAATCCAACTAGATTACATCAGAGGGTTACTGACGTGGAAGCTACTGTCAACAATGAAGCGCAACAAAACAAAACGCAGTTTAAAAGCCTGATTGGCAATAGCCAGTCAATGAAAAAAGTTCAACAGGAGATTTCACAAGTAGCAAACAGTACCGCCAATGTGCTAATACTCGGTGATTCCGGTACGGGTAAAGAAGTCGTTGCCCGGAACATTCATTTCCTTTCCAGCCGTCGTAATAAAAACTTTGTACCGATAAATTGTGGCGCTATTCCACCTGATTTACTTGAATCTGAATTATTTGGACATGAAAAAGGCGCTTTCACTGGTGCTATCACCTCTCGCCAGGGGCGTTTTTCAATGGCCGAAGGGGGGACACTTTTTCTGGATGAAATTGGTGAAATGCCAATGGCAATGCAGGTTAAACTGCTGCGCGTTCTAGAAGAACGTGTATTTGAACGTGTTGGTGGCGCACAGACCATACAAGCTGATGTGCGAATTATCGCTGCTACCAATCGCAACCTTGAAGACATGGTAAAAAAAGGCGATTTCCGTGAGGATTTATTTTTCCGGCTAGATGTTTTTCCAATCAAAATACCTGCACTACGTAACCGCATTAATGACTTGCCCTTATTAATAAAAGAACTCATATCAAGACTGGAACATTCAAATCAAAATTCTGTTCGTTTTACAAAAAATGCGGTTATCGCCATGTCTAAATATGACTGGCCAGGCAATATCCGTGAATTGGCCAATCTTATAGAACGTATGTCAATAAAACATCCAAATGGACTGGTAAACGAGAATAACCTGCCGGCAAGAATAACCGCAAATATTTCATTAGAGAACAAAGGTATTGAACTACCCTATTTAGATAATCCTGATCTGGATAACGCATATCTGGGTAACCCATATCTAAATAACAGCAGGCTTCAATCAGACGATGGTACTGAACATAACAAACTCAGCAGCATTATTAACACTCCTCAAGTTCATTTTCCTGTTGAAGACTTCGACCTTAAAACCTATATATCCAGTATAGAAGTTAAAATTATAGAAGAAGCACTTAATAAGTCCGACGGGATTATCGCACATGCAGCTAAATCACTGGGCTTGCGCCGTACCACGCTTGCGGAAAAAATGCGTAAATACAATTTAGGCAAAAGCACTGAATACGCCAACTGCCATGCTTGCTGAAATGATGACTTATGTAAGTCGTAAGAGACGTTGCATGCAACGTCTCTACTTACTAATTACTGACAACTGAACACTTATAACTTACAACTGAATATTTAATGCATTTCAACAAACTCAACTTCAGCACTAAGTTGATAACCTTTATTTCTTATGGTTCGAATTAAAGTAGACTTATGCGAATCATGGGTAAGCTTTTTACGTAATTTTGAAATGGCCATATCGGCAGACCTGTCCAATGGTGACCATTCGCGACCTGAAAGTATAGTTAATATTTCTTCACGATGAATGGTGACATTGGGTCGGCTAATGAGCGCTAATAACAGGCGGTATTCTGTGCTGGTGATTTCAATATTAATGCCATCGGGTGAGTACAACTGTTGATTAATGAGGTTGAGACTCCAACCTGCAAAATAGGCATGCGTTTTGTTTATTTGTAATGACAGCCCAGCCTGAGTTCGACGTAATACAGACTGAATTCTAGCAATCAGTTCTTTTTCCTCAAATGGCTTGGTGATGTAATCATCCCCGCCGGCTTGCAGACCAGTAACCATGTCATCAATATCAGCTTTGGCGGTAAGAAAAATAATCGGTGTGGTTAATTGATGGCGAATTTCCTGTGCCAGTGTTATTCCATCCCTGTCTGGAAGCATGATGTCGAGTAATATTAATGATATATCTTCATTATCAGCTAACATTTTATGTGCATCGTCAGCACTGTGAGCAGACACAAGTTCATAATTATAATTTTCAACATAGCGCTTTACCAGCCGACATAAACGCTGGTCATCATCAACAAACAATATTTTATTTTTGCTCATAAAGTCCTTTTCCCAATAATGAATTCATGTATAAATTCCTGCAGTAAGGCTATGTTTTTTTCGATAGTACAGCACTTCATAAAGAAAAGACTTAATTTATTTTTAATGAACTAATTATATATCTTAATACCATGATTTTATTGTGAATTTTCATTAAATTTACAAAACTTTACAAATCAACCTGCCATACGCACCAGATCTACTGATCAAGCTAATGGCTGAGTTCGGTCAATAGCTGACCTTTAAAAACAAAAACATAGTCCGCGAAGAACGCAAAAGACGCGAAAAAAGCAAAACAATAATAAATACAAGGTTGGGATAAGACTTTGCTGTTCTCGGTATTTTGATTGATGTTGCCTACAATGCCCCTTGGTGTAGACGCTTCTGGAAAAAATAGAAATATCTTTTTTTGCGCTTTTTTTGCGTCTTTTGCGTTCTTCGCGGACTAATGTTTTTAAATGTCTGTTATGTGTCGAAACCAGGCATCCCATGTCCGACCCTTTCTCTCTGATAAAGCACAGACTTATACACACTTATTTGTTGAACACGGCTATCTCCATATTTCATTATTGAATATGTTCTGTATTCATATTAAAGATTTCGCTGATATAACCGATTAGTTAGCTGCAGACATCACTATTTTTTAATAGCATTTCATCTGTATTTATATAATGCAGTTTGAACAGTCTAAATGTTATACAAGATGAGGAAAAAGATGTGGATTTAGCAACTCTAGTTGGTATTGTTGTAGCAATCGGTTTTATTATCGCAGCCATTATGATGGGGGGTGAAATAGGTTCATTTGTCAATGGCCCCGGTCTTATGATTGTTGTTGGCGGAACCTTTTCTGTTGTTACCATGAAACACTCTCTCGGCGATATGATGGGGGGGTTTAAAGTTGCGGCACGAGCTTTTGTTCATAAAATGGAATCTCCCAGCGAGATTATTGAACAAAGCGTTGAGTTAGCCAATGTCGCCCGAAAAGAAGGCCTTCTGGGTCTGGAGAACGTTGAAGTAAAAAATGAGTTTCTTGCCAAGGGCATCACTATGGTGGTGGATGGCAACCCACCAGAACTGGTTCACAAAATTCTATCTAAAGAAATCAGTCTTTCTATTGAGCGTAACGAAAAAGGTCTGGGTATTTTTAAAGCAATGGGTGATGTTGCCCCAGCCATGGGTATGATTGGCACCTTGATTGGTCTGGTGCAAATGATGTCAAACATGAGCGATCCCAAATCAATTGGCCCGGCAATGGCGGTAGCATTGCTTACAACTTTATACGGCGCTGTTATTGCTACTGTTTTCGCTCTGCCCATTGCCGACAAGCTGGCATTACGCAGTAATGAAGAACGTTTAACTAAATCAATGATTCTGGAGAGTATCAGTGCCATACAGGAAGGATTGAATCCACGCATGATTGAAGGTTTGCTCAGTATATATTTGACTGACAACGACAAACCTAAAGAAAAAGAAGAAATAAAAGGTGAAGGTGAAGCTGCATAGCGGGTAACCATTATGAATGATGAATGTGAAGCTAATCGAAAATGCCCCGATGCTGGTCTGCCAGCGTGGGTCATGACTTTTGCCGATTTAATGTCATTGTTGCTGGCATTTTTTGTTTTACTGTTTTCTTTTTCTTCAATGGATATTGCTATTTACAAGGAAATAGCCGGTTCTTTAAGTGACGCTTTTGGCGTACAACGTGAAATCAAAGCGAAGGAAACACCACGTGGCATCAATATTATTGCCCGTGAATTTAGCCCGGGTCGCCCGCAACCCACACCCCTCAATGAAATCCGTCAAATGACCACGGACGAAAGCAAATTGCATCCAGTGTTTACCGATCCGTCTAAAGAGGGACAAGAAAATGCCAATACTACATTGAATGAAGAGGAAATTGATCAAAGAGAGCGTATTAAAAAAGACAGTGGCTTATTACATGAAGCTTTAGATAAAGAAATAAAAGAAGGTACCGTTGATCTTGAGGTAACTGAAAATCACATTATTATCAGAATTAGAGAAAAAGGCTCCTTTACTTCAGGGAGCGCAGACATTATTAAACCATTTAAAAGTATCGTTGATAAAATTAGTGATGTTTTCAGTAGCTTCGACGGCATTATTATTGTATCAGGTCATACCGATAACATCCCTATCAGAACAAATCGTTTTCGTTCTAACTGGGAATTATCATCATCCAGAGCCGTCAGTGTGATAGAAGAACTGGTAAAGACCAGTGCACTTCGAGAGAAAAGGTTCAAAATTGCGGCGTTTGCAGCAACCCAACCCGTTGATTCAAATGACACCTCTATCGGTCGCGCTAAAAACAGGCGTGTTGAGATCAAAATGGAGTACCCTGGCGGCAAAAAACCGGAACAAACAGACACATTCATATTGAGGCAAAATGCTGAGTAGTGGTGCATGGACGCACCATTCACCTGCCTGCAGCAGGCAGGCGAACCAAAGGATGGAAAAGATGGAGTCGTTATATTTTCATAAAAAATCCTGATTAGCCATAATATTCAGCCCAACTTAAAGACCCTGGTTCGTAAAATCATTTTTATTACTGTCATCTCTCCCGAAAAGAGAGATCTTATACCACAGTAGCTCAAGATCTCTCTTTTCGGGAGAGATGACAGTAGCAAGCTAAGCTGTTGTTTTACAATGAAAATATAAACATAGCTGGCTTTCATGACTAATCAGGTAAAAATTAAATAACAACATGCCTGATACAGGGGAACTTCAATAAGCGAAGAATTTTAGTTTTTGGCTGTTGTCAACCGACTATCACTTACTAACGAGTAAGGATTAATATTTGTTTTAACAAAATATTGTCGCATATTCTTCAGGCTACGGTTAAACAAACCGTTAAAATGCGCTAAAGGATAAGACAACTGCCATTGTATTAAATCATGATGCTCACTTTGCTGCTCTGAATAATAATTTGGCTGAGCATATTGAAAAGCCTCCATCACCCCACCTGACTCATTTAAGGTATTCGCCTTGCAGTTTCTATATTCATAAAATAAAGAGAAATGCTGACTTTTTAAAATCAGCTGTTCTTCATATTCAGTTTTAGCAAGCTCAAATAATTCTACCGCCATAACATCGACATCTTCAATATGGAGAATAGTGCCTTCATCATTTCCCTCATATTTTAAAAGCTTGTTACATAAAGCTTCATACAGCTCACCTTGTTTTAAATCTCGCCTGGCTAATTGTTCTAACAGGTAAGGAACACTTATCAATGGGCCGTTTTTCCACTCACTAAACTCAGCGATAAACCTGACAAAACGTTTTTTATTTTGTCTATTAAGTTCAGGGTAGTCTTGCTTTACAAAACGCAGACCGGCGAGAGTATCAATAGCTGACATAACCAGTGATTTTTTATACAGCTGAATACGATCACTCTCTTTTTCAGGAACAAATTCAGCTTCTAAATGATTTATCGCAGAGACTTGCTCTTCAAAGGCATCACAAAATCTTGCTATGTCATAAAGTGTCGTCATTCAGGCACGTGTAATTTAATCTTATATTTCCGGCTCATTGTATACTTAAACCAAAGAAAATGAACAAAATTTGATAAAATGCCCCTGTTCACTGACAAACACCTCAGATACTACTGAATCAGATGAAAAGGATACGGGTTATTAAAAACTGTCTACAGCAGGGATGCTGTGTCAAGCTCCGCTTTTATCAATAATGGGACGTATTTATAGTGCGTCTTTAATAACCCGTATCCTTTTCATTTAATTTGTTAATAATAACCAAATAGGCCAATACTTTGACAGACACCGCATTTTCATCACTTAAACTGCACCCTGATTTGCTAAGCAACTTGTCCTCTCTTGGTTATGAAACAATGACAGCAATACAGATGCAAAGCCTGCCACCTGTCCTGGCGGGCAAAGATGTGATTGCACAGGGTAAAACCGGCTCAGGAAAAACAGCTGCGTTTGGCCTTGGCTTGCTGCAAAAACTTGAGGTAAAACGTTTTCGCGTTCAGTCACTGGTGCTGTGCCCTACTCGTGAACTTGCCGACCAGGTCGCTAAAGAAATTCGTAAACTGGCACGAAGCATCCATAACATTAAAGTTTTAACCCTATGTGGTGGCATGCCTTTTGGCCCTCAAATCGGTTCACTGGAACACGGCGCTCACATTATAGTCGGCACTCCGGGGCGTATCGAAGAGCATTTACGCAAAGCCACCTTAAAGCTGGATCATCTAACCACCCTGGTTCTTGATGAAGCCGACCGCATGTTGGAGATGGGCTTTCAATCTGTACTTGACGCCATCATTGAACAAACACCAAAGCAGCGCCAAACCCTGCTATTTAGTGCCACCTTCCCCGCTCAGATAAAGTCAATCGCCAAAAACATCATGCTTGACCCGGTAATGGTGCAAGTCACGTCAAGCCATGATGAAAGCATCATAAAACAGCACTTTTATAAGGTAAATGATGACAAACAACGCTTAACCGCACTGCGATTACTGTTATCGCAACATCGGCCACAATCCACCGTGGTATTTTGTAATACCAAACGTGAAGTTCAGCAAATTGCTGAACATCTTACTGATGATGGCTTTAGCGTGCTTGCCTTGCATGGCGACCTTGAGCAAAGAGATCGTGATCAAACGCTGGTACGATTTGCCAACAAAAGTATCTCCGTCCTTATTGCTACTGATGTCGCCGCCCGCGGGCTGGATATTGATGCCATCGACCTGATCATCAACTACCACATTGCACGCGACACTGAAGTTCATATTCATCGTATCGGGCGTACCGGTCGCGCAGGCAATAAAGGCATCGCCTGTTCTTTATACAGCGATAAAGAACACTACAAAGTCGCCCTGCTGGGGGATTATTTAAACAGAATTATCGAAAGCGAAACACTGCCAGCACTCAAGTTATTAGAGCAGCCAGCAGTCAAACCTTTAATGGCAACCCTGCTCATTGATGGCGGTAAAAAGCAGAAACTGCGTCCGGGAGATATTCTGGGCGCACTGACAGGCAAAAATGGCATCACCGGAAAACAGGTTGGAAAAATTCATATCTTTGATAATCGCGCTTATGTTGCAGTCAACCAGAGCGTAGTTAAACCTGCGCTGAAAAAACTATCTGAAGGAAAATTAAA
>CAZALW010000066.1:0-12725 GCA_964485705.1 uncultured Thiotrichaceae bacterium | reverse complement strand
ACCAGCCCACAACACAGCATGCGTACCAGTGCCGGCATCAATTTACGTTTACTCAGATCACCGGTGACACCGAATATGACGATGTTAGTCGGGTCTGCGGTTTCAATCTCATGCTCGGCTGTTAACATCCCACACCTTTTTTATTTCTCATTTGTCGTGTTACGGCAAAAAAATGCCTAACACGACCTACGACTGTCATCGACCAGAGGGAGAGATCTTGTTCCACCGTGGTAAAAGATCTCTCTCTCCGATCGAGATGACAGTCGGTATTTTCGGCACTCACTTTTCATTCATAACTCCATCCTTAGGTTTGCAATGATCAAACACCCTAAAGCTTCCAGATGTCTTCGTTGTATTCCTTCATCGTTCGGTCTGTTGAAAAATATCCGCTACAGGCAGTATTGAGTATGCTTTTTTGTGTCCAGCTTGTCCTGTCGCTATAACAGGCTGCTGCTTTTTCCTGTGCATCAACATAACTGCGAAAATCAGCAAGCGTCATCCAGTGGTCATGCGGGCTGCGTATTGAAGCGATGATGTCATGAAATATATTGGGCTCAAACAGATTAAAATGCCCACTTTCCAGTAAGTGCATTACCGCCTGAAGATCGGCATCACTATCAATAAAACTTTGTGGGTTATAATGATTGTGCATTGCTGTCACTTCGTCTTCCTTTAAGCCAAACAGGAAAAAGTTCTCTTCACCAACATGTTCAAGTATTTCAATATTAGCACCATCATAAGTGCCGATGGTCAGCGCACCGTTCATCATAAACTTCATGTTTCCCGTTCCCGATGCTTCTTTACCTGACGTTGATATCTGCTCGGACAGGTCTGTGCCAGGGGCAATAATCTCCATGGCTGAAACATTAAAATTCGGCAAAAACGCCAGCTTCAGCTTTGAATTCACATCGGGATCACCATTAACAATTTCCGCTACATTGTTGACCAGTTTTATCAATAGCTTCGCCATGTGGTAACCCGGCGCAGCCTTGCCACCTATTAATACATTACGCTGTGTCCAGTTTTCTATGTCGCCATTTTTTATGCGGATGTATAAATGGATAACATGTAACACATTGAGTAGTTGACGTTTGTATTCATGAATGCGTTTTACCTGCACATCAAACATCGCATCAGTACTAAACTCGACACCACTGGTTTCAAGAACCAGTTCAACCAGGCGCTTTTTGTTGGCCTGTTTAACTTCAAACCACTTCTGCTGGAACGCTTGATTATCGGCGTTGGCGTATTCTTTCAGGTAATGAATATGGCTCAGGTCAGCAACCCATTCGTCACCGATGTGTTCAGTGATCAGCTCGCTCAATTTTGGATTTGCTCTTGCTATCCAGCGTCTGGGGGTGACACCATTGGTTTTGTTATTAAACTTCTGCGGCCACAGTTCATAAAAATCTTTAAACAAACCGTCACATAATAGCTCTGAATGTAAACGAGCCACACCATTCACTGAAAAACTACCAACGATAGCGAGATATGCCATACGTACCTGCTTATGATCGTTTTCTTCAATGATTGACATTCTTGTCTGCCGGTCGGTATCGCCCGGCCACTTGAGAGCAACATCGTGTAAAAACAACTTATTGATCTGATAAATGATCTCCATCAGTCGCGGCAACAAGCGTTCCATCAGCGAAACCGGCCAGCGCTCCAGCGCCTCTGGCAGCAGGGTATGATTGGTATAAGCCATGGTTTTGGTGGTGATTTCCCATGCCGGACCCCACTCAAGATGTTTTTCATCCAGCAATATGCGCATTAGTTCAGCAACCGCAATAGTTGGGTGGGTATCATTCATCTGGAACACATTAAACTCTGCAAAACGCGAGTAATCGGCTCCATCGGTTTCTTCCCACAATCGAATCACATCTTTAATGCTGGCAGAAGCAAGAAAATACTGCTGCCGGAGCCGCAGCTCTTTACCGTTTTCACTGGCATCATTGGGATACAGCACCATCGAGATATGTTCCGCATCATTTTTAGCTTCCACCGCATCGGAATAACTGCCGGCATTAAAATCATCAAGATTAAAGACATTAGTTGCGGTTGCCTTCCATAACCTTAATGTATTGATGGTCTCGTTGCGATAGCCGGAAACAGGCATATCATAAGGAATGGCAATCACGTCATTAGTACCAAGCCAGCGCACTCGATGAATACCTTCTGAGTCACGAAAGTGTTCAGTGCGGCCGCCAAAATGAATCACCTGTTCGTATTCGGGACGGGACACTTCCCAGGGATTGCCATCACGTAGCCAGTGATCCGGTTCTTCAATCTGATAGCCTTCTTCTATACGCTGGCGAAACATGCCATATTCATAACGAATACCGTAACCGATCACCGGTAATTCCAGAGTGGCGCAACTGTCCATAAAACAGGCTGCGAGTCGGCCTAAACCACCATTTCCCAGGCCGGCATCAGGTTCTTCATCCATCAGGTCTTCAAGCTCTACTGAAAAGTTATGCAGGGCTTCACGAGTTTCTTTTTCGATATCCAGATTAAGTAGATGATTACCCAGTGCACGGCCAATCAGAAATTCCAGTGACATGTAATAGGCTTTGCGCGTAGCAGGCTGTTTGTGACGCTGCCAGGTCGTGTTCCATCGCGCCATAATACGGTCACGAATAGTCAGTGACATCGCCTCGTAAATATAAAATGGCACACAACCAAGAAAATGGCCGAGGTGGTTTCTAAGATAACGGTGAAAGCCTTCAGACAATGAGCGACTGTCTGCCTGTAAAGGTTCCATTTCGGGGATATTACTTGTGTCTACCCAGTTTTTTTTTGGCATAATTGTATTTTTATGTTTATGGATAAAAAAGCATTAGCATTAGTAAACCTGATCATGGTCACCAATATTGATGAGTGTAATTTCTTTAGCTTTTATTTCAAGTTCTAATACGATGCGGTAACTCATATTAATTGATACCGATGACAGACTTTTCAACCGACCTTCCAGCTGATGCAGACGTAATGATGAATGTTTAGGGTTAAGCTCCAGTAACTCAAGTGTCTTACGATACTGCCCATGTATCTGTGGATGTTTGCGTAAAAATTTTCTGGCTTTTTTTATATAACTCTCTGGATAAATGAGCACATAGCCCATTACTTTGTTACTCGTTTCATGTGTGCTGCGACACTCTCACGTTTAACACGTCCTGCTTTTACATCAGCTTTGGCTTCAAGTAAGGCAACTTCCAGTTCATACTCTCGCAGTTTGCTGTATTTATCCATTTCAATCACAACATATTTATCTTTACCACGTACGCTAATAATCGCTTCATCCTCACCACGCAGTGCGTTTTCTACCACACAGACACCTTTTGTTTTTAATTCATTCGCTGTAATGATAACCATCATATTTACCTTTAAAAGTACTTTATAGAGCATCATTAATAATACGCTACAAGACATGATATTTGCAAGTATTCATTAAACCACTAACATCCATACGAATTCAGCGGTTTTTTATGGCATATTTAAGTTGTATGTTTTATTAATTGTTGCATAAGTATTTTCAGTGTGTGTTTTTTAAACTGTCGGTAGCATGGATGCTACCGTCAAGCCTATAGGGATATATTTACGGCGTGTTTCAAAAGTACATACTGCGAATACTTATGCAACAATTAATATGTTGTATGGTTTTTAACTTATAACATACAACTTAAAACACTAACCCCTGTACAACACCTGATATTTTTTTGCACTGATTTCCCAGCCCAGCTCCTGTCCCATTGCGGTCTCACAAATTTGTTGCCATTGCTGTGGTTTTTTATACATATTCAATGCACGTTTAATTGTCAATAACAAGGTTTCTGCATTGAGCTCAGTAAAAACAAAGCCATTAGCTGTTTTATTTTTTAATGTCTTCTCTGTTGTATCTATGACTGTGTCTGCCAGACCACCAGTAAAACTGACCACAGGTGGCGTACCATATCGCAGACTATACATCTGATTTAAGCCACAGGGTTCAAAACGTGAAGGCATAATAAAAAGATCGCTGCCTGCCTCAACCTGATGCGCTAAATCTTCCGAATAACCAATGTGGACATGCAGTCTTAGCGGATATTTATCGGCCAGTAGTTTTAACTGCGTTTCATACAAGCTATCGCCTGAACCCAGTATTATCATCACCGCATCGGTACTGGTAAAAAGCTCAGGTAACATGTTGGTGATCAAATCCAGACCTTTTTGTTCAACCAGTCTGCCGATGAAACCCAGCAAGGGTGCTTTACCGCTTGTATCGTCACTGGGCAAACCAGCCCGGTTTAATAAATGCTGTTTGTTTGCAAATTTAGCACTGAGCCATTGCTGCCCATGTTTGCCATTTTTTTTATAATCTATGGCTTTATAGTCTATAGCTTGATTATTGGTGGCACTGTATTTTTGTACAAGATGACTATCCGTCTCTGGGTTCCAGATATCAAGATCAATGCCATTTAGAATGCCACTGAGCCTGTCGCCCAGATGTTGCAATGCGCCTTCAAGCCGATAACCATATTGCGGCGTGCATATTTCTCTGGCATAGGTCGGACTGACAGTAGTGACCTGATCTGCAAACACCAGACCTGCCTTTAGCATGGAAAAACCACCAAAAAACTCAACAAACTCGGATGACCACCACTCGGGTGGCAAGTTCAGTATATTAAAATCACTGTGTAAAAAATAACCACTATAAGCCAGGTTGTGAATGGTAAAAATACATTTGGGACGTGGATGAGACATGCTCAAAAAAGCTGGTACCAGCCCTGTTTGCCAGTCATGGCAATGTACCACATCAGGTTTCCAGTCGATGCCGGGGATGCCTTTTGCCATCTGTGCAACCGCACGGCTGAATACGGTAAAACGTTCTGCATTATCCGGCCAGTCATAACCATCGGGATGCACGTAAGGATTGCCTGCCCGGTCAAACAATGCTGGCACGTCAATCAGATATAAAGATTCCTCAAGGTCATCATCCAGGTTAGTATAATGCGCCTGTAATACACGCACCCGATGAGTCACGCCCGCGCCGGGCAGATCCCAATAACCCAGCTCTGTTAAAGAATCCATTGCCGCCAATACATCTCTGTATGCTGGCAATACCAGCCTGACATCATCACCCAACTGATTTAATGCAATCGGCAAAGCATGCGCGACATCACCAAGACCGCCTGTTTTGACCAGTGGAAATGCCTCACTGGCGGCAAATAAAATATTCAAACATTCACCTTCTGTAAAAACAAAGCGGCTAATGGTGGAATGGTAATACTCAGGGTTTGTTCGAAACCGTGTTCTGCCTGACCCTGAGTGCTGATCTCACCACCATTGCCAATATCACTGCCACCGTACCAGGCTGCATCAGAATTAAATATTTCATTATATTTGCCTGCTTCAGGTACGCCAATAATATAATTTTCCAATGGTTTCGGGGTAAAATTAAACACGCATATAACCGCATCAAACCTGGCACGGCGGATAAATGCCAGCACTGAGTTGTTAACATCATCACAACTTAACCACTGAAAACCCTGGCTGTCAAAATCGTAAACGTGCATGGCAGGATTGTCACAGTAAAGCTTGTTTAAATCACATACTTCATTGTACAGACCCGCATGTTTGTCCATACCCGCTATCTCCCAGTCCAGCTGTTTGCCCTCATTCCATTCATTCCATTGACCAAACTCAGCGCCCATAAACAACAGTTTCTTTCCCGGGTGGGCATAGTGATAAGCATACAATACACGTAGGTTGGCAAATTTCTGCCAGGCATCACCCGGCATTTTATCCAGCATACTGCGTTTCATGTGCACTACTTCATCGTGTGATAAAGGCAATACGAAGTTTTCACTGTAGGCATAAAGCTGGCTAAAGGTTAGCTGGTTCTGGTGAAAACGCCGGTACAGAGGATCAGTCTGCGCGTAATCCAGAGTGTCGTGCATCCAGCCCATGTTCCATTTCATGGAAAAACCAAGACCACCGCCATCGGTCGGGCGCGATACCATCGGCCAGTCCGTGCTTTCTTCTGCCAGCGTGACCACACCGGGAAATTCGGCATGTACTACATTATTCAGATTCTTTAAAAAATCAATGGCTTCAAGATGTTCGCGACCGCCATGAACATTGGGTGACCATTGTCCGTGTTCGCGTGAATAGTCCAGATATAACATGGAAGCGACGGCATCAACACGTAAACCATCAATATGAAATTCTTCTATCCAGTACACCGCATTGGCAATCAGAAAATTGCGGACTTCATTGCGACTGTAATTGAAAATTAGTGTACCCCAGTCGAGGTGCTCGCCCTTGTTTGGATCACCGTATTCATAACAGGCTTCACCTGTAAAACGTGCCAGAGCAAATTCATCACGCGGGAAATGCGCCGGTACCCAGTCGAGAATAATGCCAATGCCGTTTTGATGAGCAGTATCAATCAGAAAACGCAGTTCATCTGCACTGCCGTGTCTTGCTGTTGGTGCGTAATAACCGCTGACCTGATAACCCCAGGATTCATCCAGAGGATGTTCGGTAAAGGGTAAAAATTCGATATGTGTGTAACCCAGCTTCTTTACATAGGGGATAAGCTGCTGCGCCAGTTCGGTATAACTCAGGAAACCGCCATCATCCTTACGTCGCCACGAACCGGCATGTACTTCATAAATTGACATTGGCTGATGCAGCCATTGCCATTGCTCACGATGTGTTAACCAGTCACTATCTGCCCAGTCATAGTCATCAGTAGCGGCAATTTTGCTGGTGGTATCAGGACGTATCCCCATGGAGCGTGCATACGGGTCGGTTTTTTGTAAAATTTCATCATTATCAGTACGGATTTCAAACTTATAATTATCCGCTGCCTGTAGCCCCGGTATAAACAGTTCCCACACGCCCGAAGTGCCACGGTTACGCATCGGGTGGCGTAGACCATGCCAGCCATTAAAGTCACCTACCACGCTGACCCGTTTGACACCTGGTGCCCAGACAGCAAACAAACAGCCCTCTATAGCATCGACCTGTTGTAATCGTGCGCCGAGAAAACGATAGATATGCAAATGGGTGCCGGCAGCAAACAAACCCAGGTCAAAGTCACTGAGTAACGGCTGAAAACTGTAGGGTGAAATGGCTGTATGTGACTCCTGCGAGCCTTTTTCAATCCAGCTCAGGCTGTAATGCGGCGGCAGCTCATCCCTTTGTTTTTTGCTGAGACCTATTTCAAACGTATCGCTGCCTTCACGGCGTGACATAACACCAATGCCATCGAGTTCGACACTCTCTGCCGAGGGCATAAATGCACGCACCACATAACCCGGTCGTGCCGGATGGATGCCCAATAATTCAAAAGGATCATGGTGCCAGCCATGTTGTATTTTTGTTAATGCTTCAATCATTTTTTCTTAGAAGTTGTAAGTTATAAGTTGTTAGTTATAGGTTAAAAAAATCGTCTGCTTTTAAAACAGTTTTTGACTGTTGAGAAGTTACACTTTTGACTGCTAACTTATAACTGTCAACTGATAATTTCAACGGCCAGACTCAACCAACCTGCGTGAGCTTTCATTACGCAACCACATTTTTTTTAGTTGGCTACCACCATGCAGCCGCTCAATCTGATGCCATTGAAACTGCCACTGCCAGTTTCCTTTTATTGTACCGGGAATGTTCATTCTTGCATCTGAATCAAGATACAGGCAATCCTGTATCGGGATTATGCAGATTTTTGCAGGTGAAAACATGGCATTATTGACCATTTTTTCAACCACGAGGTCGACCACATCAATATTTTCATGCAACTTGTGGCTGCGTCTTTCATCTAAATTACCGCTATCAGAATCATCCGTATCCCCGGGGTTATCAAGTGATTGGCTATCAGGCGATAAACCCAGTACCTGTAACACATGGTTTTTAACATGGTCTTCCAGACTGTTGAACCAGCCTTTGGTGGTATCGTTATCGTGTGTGCCTGTATAAACCACGCTATCTTCTTTTATATTGTGTGGTTTATGCGGATTATCGTCAAATTCATCAAAACCAAATTGCAGTATCGACATGCCCGGCAAATGGTATTTCTTCCTTAATGCGGTCACTTCTGCTGTAATGATACCAAGGTCTTCTGCAACAAAAGGTAATTGATCGTGACATTCTTCTAAAGAAGACTGGATTATCGACAATAATTCATCTCCCGGCATTTTTTGCCAGTGCCCATCAATAGCCGTTTCACATGTTGCGTCAATCATCCATGACGCTTCAAGCCCCCTGAAGTGATCAATACGCACCAGATCAAACAGCTCAAGATGATGATGAATTCTGGCTTGCCACCATACAAAATCATCTTTTCGCATGCTTTCCCAATCATAATGCGGGTTACCCCAACGCTGCCCTGTTTCTGAGAAATAGTCAGGCGGCACACCTGTTACCATATTCATATTGCCACTCTGATCCAGTAGAAACCATTCAGGATGCGCCCACACATCGGCACTGTCATGAGCGATAAAAAGCGGCATATCACCAAACAGCAGTATGCCCATGGCGGAAGCTTTTCCCCTGATTTCCTGCCAGCGTTTATGTAACTGATACTGTTGCCATTTCAATTCAGCAATAGCTTGTTGATGCTGCTGATGAGATTGTTGTAAAGTCTGTGGGTCGCGAAATTTCCAGGGTTCCGGCCATTCTATCCAGGACGCATCGTTAAAATGCTGCTTTAGTACTTTGAATAAAGCATAATCATCCAGCCAGAATTTTTGCCTGTCACAAAAGGTCATAAAATCTGCTTCTGTTTCATCAATACCCGACCTTGATGAAAAAGATGCCGGCAACAATGCAGGACTAAACGCAAATGCCGAGCTGCATTGATACGGCGACAATCCGCTTTGCGGCTCTCCCAGTGGCAGTACCTGCCAGACACTGAATCCGGTATCCGCCATCATTTGTAACCAGCGCTCTATGTCATCATCCAGCACACCTGAGGGTAATGAAGTCGGATGCAACAGAATGCCTGCGCGCCGCTGTTGTAAAGACATGGGCTGTAAAGGCAGGTTTTGTGCCTGTTCCATGTTGGCTGACGTGTTGGCTGACGTGTTGGCGACCATTATCAAAACTTGCTCCTATGAACGTTTTTTATATAACATTTAGCTGCGTTATCAGTCATTTCTAACCATGGTGCCCGCATTCTCAGCGTTGCCGCCACCAATGGACAAGGGCTCATCCAGGTTAGCAGGTATCTTAAGTTTCAGCAGTTTATACAGATTTTTTAGCTGCGCCCGAAACAACTGATCAAAATCATTAACACTTGTCGATGAATTTGTTTCACCAAACCACCAGAACCAGTCTGAACCTTCACAGATAGCCAGTTGGCGCGTTGCTTTTTCGGCCTGTTTTTTAGTTATTTTGCCGGCTTTAAATACGTTGTCATAAGCCTGTTTGGCTTCGATTAAGCGATCCCATGCTCTGTTTTTGTCGTTCTCGCCAATCCATGTTGAGAATGAACCGTAGACCCAACTACCTGCACACAGTTTTTCCAGTTCATGAGTTTTGATGTTATGGTTTTTTACATTTGCAGTCGATTTAGTGTCACTCAGCTCGGCGAATGTTGTCGCTCGCACCATTGAATGCTCAGATAATGTTTGATAAAGATGGTCCAGAAAATAATAACCATTATGTGGATAATACTCCCAGGCATTTTCACCATCGAGAATCACTGAAACCACATGCCGGTTTGCACTCTCATCAAGAAAATCAGCAATATTGACCAGGTGACTAACCAGATCATTAGCGGCATCAACCGAGTTCATTTTGCTGTATTCAAAACCAATCAGGTCAGACAGTCCATCATCTCTAAAAAATAATTTAGGTTTGTAACCGGTTAATACATGAGGGTGAAAAAGTGCCCGTTTGCTATGTAATTTTTCCGGGTTATGGTTACTAAGACGTATGCTATTACGCCACACACCTTCACCGGATGCGGTCCACTTAAAATCAAATTCTTCAACCAGTGCAATGGCATCTTCTGAAATAGCACCTTCTGATAACCAGATACCCTGTGGTCTGCGTCCAAAATAATGTTCAAAACAGTTAATACCCTGCTGAATATGCCAGCGGGAACGTTCCAGCCCACCAGGATAAGCGGCACTGCCAGGTTTGGGTGCATCCGGTTGTGCACATGCCATGTTGTCCATGTTATTCAGCAGCGGAATAATGGGATGACCATAAGGTGTCATTGACAATTCTATCTGCCCGTTTTCTGCCAGTTTTCGGTAACGCGGAATCAGCTTTGAAATACAGTCATACATAAGCTGCAACAGTGCCCGACGGTCAGTTTCGTCAAACATGCCTGCCTTTTTGATCAGGTCTTTGGAAGTCTGCGTTTGTTTAAGCGCATGACCAAGCCATGCAATGTGATACCAGACCAGTACATCGACATAATACTGATCATTCAGATATTGCAGGCAACCGGTATCATGTTCATCACACACACCACCTGGAAACATATATTTAAACGGTTCAAGCAGACGTTTGAAACCAGGATAGGGATCAATCATTTTCTCCGCATTCGCTTTCTGGCAATCACATAACAACTGGTAGCGCTTTTGTGTCGAACCGGGAATTGGCTTTGCTCCCGCAAGCAGGTTGAGCATCGGATCATTCATTACCTGTGCGTTATCAAGCCAGTTTTTTAGTTGTTTGGCATAGTCATCCAGTTGTTCTAACAGTACCGGTGCAAAATTCACCACAACCTGCATTTTCGGGTGCGCTTCCAGGTGCATCACCATGTCTTCGTAGTCTTTTATTGCATGCAGATAAACCCAGGGCAGTTGGTAGTCGCCATCAATGCCCTGCTGATACCAGGGCTGGTGCATATGCCAGCACAACACAAAATTGACGGCTTTGTCCTTATGCATTGCGGCTATGTCCAATGCAGTTTCTTTTTTCTTAGTCATAGTATTTGGCAGTTATTATTGTAGCTTCTGTCATGTTCTCGTTCCCACGTTCCTGCGTGGGAATGCAGACCTGGTTTGTTAGAGACGTTGCATGCAACATCTCTACAGTGTCAGTGGAACGTTTAGTATGCATTCCCACGCGAAGCTAAGGGAATGAGGGCGTATTTGCTTTTTGTCAAGCAGCGGTGACACTGGCATTAGCTGGGTTATCTTTGTTTATCTCATATTTATCAACAACATAGAGATGCTGTCCCAGCATTTCCGGTGTCACCAGTACGATACCCGCTTCCGTTACATGAAAGCGTTTGCGGTCAAGTTCAATATCTTCACCAATAACTGTTCCGTCTTCAATTGTGCATGCCTTGTCGATTACCGCACGGGTAATACGGCAGTTTTTACCGATTGATACTTTGGGCAAAATCACACTGTCTTTAATCACAGAGCCACGCTCGATCTCGTTGGCAAAGAAAATGACCGAACGCTTCACCTTGGCACCGGAGATTATACAACCACCCGAGACCAGTGAATCAATAGCATGACCGCGCATACCGTCATCATCAAAAATAAATTTGGCTGGTGGGTGCTGGGTCTGATAGGTCCAGACCGGCCAGTCTCGTGAATATAAATTAAGTTCGGGCTCAATTTCGCACAATTCCATATTAGCCGCCCAGTATGAATCTATTGTACCCACATCTCGCCAGTAGGCAGGCTCACCGTCACTATTGAGGAACGGGTAGGCACGGGCATTGCAGGTCGAAATACTTTTAGGCACGATGTCTTTACCAAAATCATGCGCGGAATCTGGCTCCCCGGCATCGGCAATCAGGCTGGCATAAAGGTAAGCGGTGGAAAAAATATAGATGCCCATTGAGGCCAGCGACTTATCGGGTTTGCCCGGCATGGCATCCGGATTTTCCGGTTTTTCAGTGAACCCGGTTATTCGATAGTCTTCATCAATAGACATAACACCAAATTCAGCAGCTTCATGGCGCGGTACTTCAATACAACCAACCGTTAGATCTGCATGCGAAGACACATGAGCGTACAGCATTTTGGAATAATCCATGGTGTAGATATGATCACCACCCAGGACAATGACATGATCAGGCGCATGACGACGGATAATATCGATGTTCTGGTACAGCGCATCAGCAGTCCCTTTGTACCATTCATTATCAATGCGTTGTTGTGCCGGTATAATTTCGACAAACTCACCAATCTCTGCGCGCATAAAGCCCCAGCCGCGTTGCAGATGCCGAATTAAAGAATGTGATTTGTATTGTGTTAATACACCGATACGGCGTAAACCTGAATTGACACAATTAGACAATGCAAAGTCGATGATGCGGTATTTTCCACCAAACGGTACTGCCGGTTTAGCACGCCATTTGGTCAGCCCCTTGAGCCTTGAACCCGAACCACCAGCCAGTATCAGTACCAGCGCCTTACGTGTCAATTCAGTACCGGTATTTGCATCGGTGTAATAACGGTAGTTCTTAGACTGTGTTTTTGTACTGTTGGTCATTTTGAACCCTCCTGCTGGAATTAATTACGAATTACTAATTACGAATTACTAATTAAAATCAAAAACAAAACCAAAACCAAAACCATTAAATACCCATAGGAGGCAATTACGAAGCACAGCACTAATCACAACCATGAACTCGTAATTAGTAATTAGTAATTAGTAATTAGTAATTAGTAATTATTTAGTGGCTTCTGACATCGCACCAAGCACACCTATACGCTCATTGGTAACAAGATAAACAGCAATCTGCTCAACCAGTGCTCGCATTCTGCCTT
>CAZALW010000065.1:0-12735 GCA_964485705.1 uncultured Thiotrichaceae bacterium | reverse complement strand
TTTTTTGCCAGTTTATAATTCAGCGCGTTGTCTTCAAAAAAATCTTTTACCGCACGATCACTGCATTCCACCGCAAATACTTTATAACCATTTTGCGACAGCCAGAGCATATCTTTACTTTTGCCACACAGTGGAACAAAAATTTTTAATTTTTCCCTGTGTTCAACAGGTGGGCCTTTTTGACCATAAAAGTATGTAAGGTAAGGATTAATTTTGTCCTGATGAAAACCAATTTTATTTGCATCCCAGCGCTGCACCCAAAAATCTATTTCCATGATGACTAACTGTTGCCTGGTTTCCAGATGCCAAAAGCATCTTCTGCTGGTTTCATATCCTGCTCAACCTGGTCAAGCACCTGCCCCATAAAATGGCTTAAATCACCTAATAGTGCTTTTTTGTCCATGCCGGGCTGATCCTGGTGCGCCAGTACATAACCTGTTACTGCAGACAAATACTGCATAAAATATAATTCATTTTCTGCCGCTGGATCATGTTTTGTTATCACAGCTTTAATGTCTGAAACCATATCACTTGATAATTGAATACCACCGCTCATTGTTATTTTTCCTATGTTTTTCATTTATTTATTAATGGTGCTAGTCTAAGCTATTTCAAGCATGGCGAACAGACGGTCTGATGTTTAAAATTTGTGTATATGTCCCTGAAAATTATGTGGAAAAAGTGAAGCAGGCCTTGTTTGAGGCAGGTGCGGGTCGCATCGGCAATTATGATAGTTGTTGCTGGCAAACAACGGGCATTGGGCAGTTTCGACCGCTTGAAAACAGTAATCCAGCGATTGGTTCTATCAATCAGTTAGAACGGGTTAATGAGATTAAAGTTGAAATGGTGTGTGCGGATGAGTTAGTCGAGCAAGCTATCGCTGCAATGAAGCAAAGTCACCCTTATGAGGAGCCTGCATATGATGTTTGGCGGCTTGAGGATTTTTGAATTCGCAAAACGAGTTGTCAGGCTCAGAGTGACTGACCTTAAGCCGCTGTAGTATAAGATGTAATCGCTCAGACGCAACCTGATAAAGTGTGTCAGATTTACCCTATAGTGTTAATTGCTGTAATCGGTCATTAACGGACACACAGAAAAAACAAACCCTCCTAACCTCCCTTTCAAAAAGGGAGGGACTAAAGCCTTTTTACCTCCCCCTTTTTTCAAAGGGGGATTGAGGGGGTTTAGTTTTTAACGTCCGCTAAGTGTCGATAACAGCCATCCCACATCTAACAGGTAGTGTCAGAGATATGGAATGTGGACTTATACACTTAAGAAAACAATGGTGGCTCGCCTGCTACCGTTTCATCTATCTTAGGAACACCACCTGGATTCAGCTCGTCATCTCTGGTTAACACTTCAGGGTTCTGCACGCCAAAATACGAATATACGGTTGATGCCACTGACATGGGCTCCGCTTCGTAGCTGCCTGGTGCCGGTTCTGTTACCTGGTTATTTGTTCCCCCTGAACCAACTCGTACCGTGGTTCCAACAACTTTGCCCAAAGCTGCAGCACCGCCTGCTTTGACACCGGCACCACCGAAGGTAAATAGATTCTGGTTATTACCGTGATCCCAACCCTGATTGTTATTCAGGTTTACACGACGACCGAAGTCACCCATCATATTTACAACAATGTTGTTGGTTGGCCGGGTCTCATTGTTCAGTGTGATTAAGCCACCACGTGACTGGTCAGCATATTTAATGTGCATCATTGCTGCTTTCATCGTTTCCAGCAAAGCATTCATGCGGTTACGATAACTATCGATACCATTATTATGGTCATCCCAACCACCCAGACCACCGCCAACGGTTATATAAAGTGAAGCGGGGTTAACCAGTGCCAGTGTCACAGCAGCTCGAACCCTGGCAGTATATTGAGTATTCGGGTAAACGAGTGGTTGCCCTGCAGTTATGCCGATTGCAGCTGCATCAACAGGGTCTGTTACAACAGGCAAGTTAACTTCATCTGCTGTTCTGATTCCCTGAATTTTTTCTTCCAGAAATTCTCTTAAATCAAAACTGTTTGCTGCAGCATAATAACGTGCATTGTATGCGTCCGTTCTGATACTTGTTGCCAGCGCTTCAAGTGTTGCGTTGTTGTTATTACTACTTCTGGAATAAGGATTATTAAAGTTTTGATCCAGAGTAATGCCACGATATAATAATGGGATATTAAAATCCGGGTCTTGTTGAAAGGCTCGGGTATCACCTTCAAATGAGACAAAGGGCAATAAAAGATCGTCAACAATATTATTTATCGCCGTACCATCGGCCAAGGTGGTTGCTCCCTCAAACTGGGTACGATGCTGAAATAAGGTAGCGGCGATTTTTGTGCCGACCCCTGCACTGCCTTCGATATCCAACGAGCCTTTAAAACTTTGCAACAGACTTTCACGGTGTGAACGGGTGCCATCCAGTCTTTTCATCAATGTGCGATAAACAGACATGTAGCCGTTATCGAGCATAAACTGCATGGCGCGACCACCGGCACCATTATTATCTAAATGAGGCGCGTTATTATTCGGTGTGCCACGCCAGAAACCATTTTTTGTTATGAAGCCATTGGCGGCATCACCCGTAGTATCATTGGTTAAAATACGCCCACCAAATACAGATGCATACGAGTTTTGCGAATTTGCTTCAATATCAACAATGTTGGTCAAATTGCCTGAAAGCTCCGATGGACCACCGTATAAAAAGACATTGATTACCTGCGGCATAACAGACGGAGCAACAACGTTTGCCGCAGAGTAGTTAACCGCTGCACTCGCCGTTTTATACATAGATAGCGGATTAATTGAGGATGGTAATAATGCTGAGCCACCTAAAGCCGCAACACTTTTAAGAAATGTTCTTTTATTCATAGTGCTTGTCCTATAATTCGCCCTTTAATTTATTGCCTTGAAGTAATAAAACTCAGGCAATCTGGAAATGTAGTCAAAGGTGATTTCAGCGATGTTGTTATGACGGCTGTCAGATGTACTTGGTCTAATTATCTGAGTATCATTTTCATCAAGCTGTAATAAAGAAAGGTTATCAAAGAGTGTTATTAAACCGTTAAGCTCTTCACTATTCGCTTTTCTTTGTACTGTGTTTAAAAACAGAAAGTGAATATAATCAGTTAGACTTAGTTGAGCTACAACGTCCCGTAAATCATCGTCATCATTACCTTCACCGTTATAGATTAAACCTGGAATGTCAGTTTGACTGCCATCATAACTTCTTTCATTTAGTAGCAACTGTTCACGTATGCCTTTGTGGTAGTTTGCGAAACTTAAAGCATCCATGGGAACATCGGGTAGCCTTCCGATTTTCAATGACATGGAATGCCAGCCTTTGTTGCCCAGGTACAGAATATTTCCCCTGCTGCCAGGGTTGGTTGAACCCGATGCCATATATTCAAAAATACGCTCATCTACAGAACTATTTGTTGCCGCCGGATGCCACTTTAGTGAATCCAATAGCGGCATCAGGCTTTCTTCAAACGACCTGGGTCTTTCTGTATTTAATAAATATTCTTTTGAAAAAATCATGGCGGTAAAGATATCTTCATAGGTTTCTGCACCGCTGTTCTTAATCGATTCAATGATTGCCACTCTGTCATCTCGTGAACGACCAGAAAAGAAATAATTGGTAAGTACTTCTATTGCACGTGGAAGAATTAAAGGATGACCGGCAATAACATCATATAAATCATTACAATTGGTAATGAAAAAATCATCAAGAATCAACTGTGGTTCTGTGTTTGGAGAATTTGTTGTACTGAGAACATAACCGGAATCTTCATCGGTTAAATAAAAATCTTTACATGCGATACCGCCTTTTACGGAGTCTTCCTCTGTTTCAAACAAGCCCAGATAAAGTTCATAAGCCTCTAGAGCATGATTTTCGGAGGAACGTGATACACGCCAGCGGGCTAATGAAGGCAAATTTGAGCGCACCATTTCTCTGATGGTGTTGCCATCTCGAATGCTTGTGCTTAAAAAACGATACATGTTTTGCGCATCAACAGTATCGGTGCTTTCCATTTCAACCGCTGCCGAATACATGATGGTATTGCTTAAAAAATATGCCATCCATTGCACATAAAAATCACGACTGATGGGATATTCTTTTATCCGTGCCAGTGGTAGTTGCATGGTTTTTTCATTTTCATCAGCGTCTGAGTCAGGGTCAAAAGAATATTTTGCATCGTCTTCAATTACATTACCTTCACTATCGAAACCTTCAATAACTGTATCGACCGCCAGTAACTCATTAGGGGATAAAGTTCTTGTTAGTGCCTGCCTTGTATTATTCAGAAAGTTGCTACTTTTAGGTTTTAAAGTGTCAACTCCGGCATTAAGATCAAAAAAATCTTCTGCTGATATACCGCGAAAAAGTGTTCCATATAATTTGCTTGCCACCTGATATTGCGCTTCTGCAGGAAGAGAATTAAATTCAGCCTGACTCAGTGGTGCGGCAAAACCGGTAACATGAGAACCTGAATTAATATCGGGCTGTCCGGGATCACAAGCCATCAAACCGATAGCAGCAGTAATAAGGGCTAGTTTCGAGAGTTGTTTTTTTAAGGAATGCTCAAAAGTTTTCATAGTTGGGTTCATCTATTTATATCCCTGAAATAAAGAAATGCGCGCAGCACATTGAGAGTGACACACAACATTTATTTTACGCTTGCACTTAAGGCGCTTCTGTCAAATATGGATTCTTTTACAACCAGGAGAGCCCTGGATGTCATTTAGGGTCTAAAGCATGGTTACACTTCAGATAAGACAATGATACACCAGTTTTAGGAGAAATCGTCAGTTTTTCGACAAAGCAACAGTGTTAATGGATGAATGGTCTATTGGTAATTTGATGAAAATACAGATTAGTATAATTATTTCAGTAGCTTGTAAACCTAAGTTCAAACATTATCCTGATTAGCCATAACATTCAGCCTAACTTAAAGACCTTGGTTCATAAAATCATTTTTATTACTGTCATCTCGACCAGAGGGAGAGATCTTATACCACGGTAGCTCAAGATCTCTCCCTCTGGTCGAGATGACAGTAGCAAGTTAAGTTGTTGTTTTACAATGAAAATATAAATATAGCTGGCTCTCATGGCTAATCAGGAACATTATTGAAATGTTTTTACAACCTGCAGATGAATGCAAAAGCTTAAAAAAACATCTTCATAAACAAATTTTCGATTTAAGGTGCATCGTCTACCAGGACTTCTTTGGTGACAACCAGAAAATCTTGTTTATTAATATTCATCATCATCAATGTGCTACTTGCGATATAGATAGAAGAATATGTACCCACAATGACACCTATTATTAATGCCAGTGCAAAACCATGAATAATCTCACCGCCAAAAATGAGCAGAGTAAACAATACCAGTAAAGTCGTTAACGAGGTCACTAAGGTACGCGCTATCATCTGGTTAATTGAGAGGTTCAGGATATCTTCGGCAGAAGTTTTTCGAACATTACGGAAGGTTTCTCGAATACGGTCGAGTACCACAACGGTGTCATTGAGTGAATAACCAATCACCGCCAAAATAGCGGCTAGCACCGTAAGATCAAATTCTATTTGTAATGCGGCGAATATACCAACTGTTATAATCACATCATGAATCAGTGCCAGAATAGCACCTACTGCCGATTTTAACTGGAAGCGCAAACCAATATAAATAAGAATACCACCGAGTGCGACTAATAAAGCAATGCCACCCTTGTCGCGTAATTCTTCACCTACCTGCGGGCCTACAAATTCAATACGGCGCATAGTGACTTCCTGCTCCGACGTGGTCTTCAGTACGCTTAAAACATTATCGCCAATCTCAGCTTTGTTGATGCCTGCACGTGGTGCGATACGCACAATAATATCTCTGGATGAACCAAAGTGTTGAACCTGGGCATCACCAAACTGCGCATCGGCAAGAGCTGTTCTGACTTTGTCAAGATTGACATCATTCTGGTAACCTGCCTCAATTAAAAAGCCACCGGTAAAGTCGATACCCATGTTTAGTCCGTTTACCGCCATACTTCCTATTGAGGCCATAATTAACAGTAATGAAAAAATCATTGCTTGCTTTTTTTTGCCCATGAAGTTAATCAAAACTTTAGTTTTTGTTTGGGTTTGTGCTTGTGTTTGCGACATGTGACTAGCCTATAACTTTTAAATTATTTTTAGAGAACAACATTTTGTATAACAATTATATGGATAATTTTTTAATTTCGCGATTACCGTACAACAGATTAACCACTGCACGAGTACCCACTATAGCGGTAAACATTGAGGTTAAAATACCGATGCTTAAGGTGATAGCAAAACCTTTCACCGGCCCGGTACCTAATGTAAATAATACAATGGCAACCAGTAAGGTGGTGACATTAGCATCCATAATTGTGCTGAAGGCTTTTTCATAACCAGAATGAATACTTGCCTGCGGTGAGTTTCCATTTCTAATTTCTTCTTTTATTCGCTCGAAAATAAGTACGTTGGCATCGACCGCCATACCGACAGTCAAGACAATACCGGCAATGCCGGGCAAGGTTAATGTTGCCTGCAATAAAGAAAGCACGGCAATGATGACAACCAGATTAAAGGTTAATGCAATATTAGCAATAAGCCCAAAACCTTTGTAATAAAACGCCATAAATATCAGTACCAGGCAGAAGCCAATGACAACTGACATGAAACCTTTTTCAATGTTGTCTTTACCCAGGCTTGGGCCAACTGTGCGTTCTTCGATAATTTCAATTGGGGCACGTAAGGAGCCAGCACGAAGTAATAAGGCCAGGTCGCGAGCTTCCTGTGATTCCAGGCCGGTAATCTGGAAACGTGCGCTGAACTGTCCCTGTATGGTGGCAACATTAATGACTTCTTTTGTCGTTGTGCGATGTTTTGTTATGGTGTCGCCAACTTTTTTGGTTTCAACTTTATTTTCAATAAACACCACGCCCATCGGGTTGCCGATGTTTTCACGTGTGGTGTCGTTCATTTTATCAGCGCCTTTACTGTTTAAGCGAACGGTAACGGCAGGTGTACCTTTTTCGGTGTCATAGGTGGAAGCCGCATCAACGATCTGATCACCTGTGACGATAACACGGCGGCTCAGTAATACCGGGTTACCATCACGTTCATGATAAAGAATGGCGTTGAGTGGTGCTCGCCCTGTTCTTTCCGCTTCAATCCAGTCTGCTCGTGTGCCTTCAGCCATTCTGAATTCCAGCGTGGCGGTTGCACCAAGAATTTTTTTCGCACCGGCTGTGTCCTGTATGCCCGGTAGTTGTACAACAATGCGTGAATCACCCTGTTGCTGGATGACAGGTTCGGCAACACCCAGTTCGTTAACACGATTACGCAGGGTGATAATGTTTTGCTGGAGAGCAGATTTCTTTTCAGTTCTTACTGCCTCATCCGTCAGTTTTGCTTTAATGGTTAAGGTGCTTTTATTTTCAGTAAATTTCAGATCACGAAATTGTCGAGGTAATATCTCAGCAGCTTGTTGCAAGTGTGTTAGTTCACGGAAAGTAATATGCAAACCGGCATCATCACGGCGCACACCACGGTAGCGAATTTTTTCATCACGTAAATAGCTGCGGATATCCGATAACATGCTTTCTTCAAGGCGTTTAATGGCGGCCACCATGTCTACCTCCATAAGAAAATGCACGCCGCCACGTAAATCCAGACCCAGATACATGGGCCCAGCATTTAACGCTCGTAACCAGTCAGGTGTAGCCGGTGCCAGGTTTAGAGCGATTAAATATTGTTTGCCCAATGCCTGTTTTAATGCCTCGGCAGCAATCAGCTGTGTTTCGGTATCATTAAAACGCACCAGGAGACGACCCTGCTCAGCCTCTGTAGAGATAATGCTTATCTGTTTTTCACTGAGTGCCTGCTCAACTGCCCGTTTATCTTCTTCAACTAAAGCCTTGGTACGATGGCTAATTTGAACCGCAGGATCTTCACCGTATAAGTTAGGTAAGGCATAGAGGCTGGAAAACAGCAATACAACAATGAGTAAGATGTATTTCCACAGTGGATATTGATTCAGCATGGCTGAGTATTCCTGTTGATTTTTTTATAGTGAAGGTTAGTATCTGATATTTATATCACTATTCAGAAATGAGCTGAATAGTGATAAATTTATTTTTGTTCTTTAATTGTGCCTTTAGGCATAATGGTTTGTATGGCACTTTTCTGTATTTTCAGCAAAACATCTTTGGCGATTTCAAGCGTGACAAAATCATCATTAACATTCGTGATTTTGCCAAGAATACCGCCAGAGGTTAACACTTCTTCCCCTTTTTGTAGTTCACTAACCATTTTTCTGTGTTCTTTCTGGCGTTTGCTTTGTGGACGAATCAGGAAGAAATAAAATAATACCACCAGGCCAATGGGTAATAGCAATGAAACCAATGGACTACCTTGCTGTGCAGCAGCTGCGCCGGCATCAGCCATTGCGTCAGAAATGAAAAAACTCATGTTTTACCTCGTCAATATATGAAAGTATGATGTCAAATAGCATCTTTTAATGGCGCGATATTATGCCATAAATGGAGCGGCACAGGGATTTATCTTTGTGAATTATGTCCATGGATGGACGGCCATGTTTACAATTTATGGCGCAAAGAGCCATGAATGGCGGTGCAATTATTGGGCTACTGCTTCTGCCGCTTGTTTACAGTGCCATTTTGTTTGCTATAAAATTCATCAACAAATGCATCAAATCGATCATTTTCAATAGCGTTTCGAATACCAGACATTAGCTGTTGATAATAATACAGGTTATGAATAGTGTTTAAACGCGAACCTAGTATCTCACCACATTTATCCAGATGGCGCAGATACGAGCGTGAATAATTCTTACAAGTGTAACACTGGCAACTTTCGTCAATTGGGCGGGTATCATCCTGATAGTGACTGTTTCTGATCTTCAAAATACCCTTTGATGTGTAGAGAAAACCAGTGCGCGCGTGACGTGTAGGGATAACACAATCAAACATATCGATGCCGCGTTTAACGGCTTCAATAATATCCTCAGGCCGACCCACACCCATCAAGTAGCGAGGTTTATCTACGGGCAATTTAGATACGGTAAAATCAAGCACCTGATTGCGTTCGCTCATCGGTTCGCCTACAGACAGTCCGCCTATGGCATAACCATCAAAACCTAATTTTGTCAGCTCATGTGCAGACTCGTGACGCAGTTTTTCATGCATGCCTCCCTGCACAATGCCGAATAACGCAGCATCATTACCCTCATGGGCTATTTTGCAACGAGCTGCCCAGCGCAGTGACAACTGCATCGATTCCCTCGTTTCCTGTTCGGTTGCCGGATATGGCGTACATTCATCGAAAATCATCACAATATCAGAACCCAGTTGTTGCTGAATCTGCATGGAATATTCAGGTGTGAGTTCAATCTTGCGGCCATCAACAGGTGAATTAAATAACACACCGTTTTCGGTAATCTTTCGCATCTTAGCCAGGCTGTAAACCTGAAAGCCACCGGAGTCTGTCAGGATCGGTTTTTGCCAGTGCATGAAATCATGCAAGTCACCGTGTTTGCGAATTATTGCCGTGCCGGGACGCAGCATTAAATGAAAAGTATTGCCCAGGATAATCTCGGCACCAATACCGGTCAATTCTTCAGGGGTCATCGCCTTGACCGTGCCGTAAGTCCCTACCGGCATAAATGCCGGTGTTTCAATAGTGCCTCGCTCAAAGCTCAATTGCCCACGACGAGCACCTTTATTTTCTTTGTATAAGTTAAATAACATCAATTAGTTGTAACATATATTTAAAGTAATTTTGTTCCTTGTTCCCACGCTCCTGCGTGGGAACAAGGGCTAAAAATCTGACCACCCTACAACTTAAAACCTGCAACCATGCCTCAGTCAATAAACATGGCATCACCATAACTAAAAAACCGGTACTCTTCAGAAACCGCTTCTTCATAACAACGCAGTGTCTTAGCTTTACCAGCAAATGCGCTAATCAGCATCAGCAGTGTTGATTCAGGTAAGTGAAAATTAGTAATCAATGCGTCGATACTTTTAAATTGATAACCGGGATAAATAAACATATCGGTCTCACCGCTATAGGCTTCAAGCTGCCCCTGCATTGAGGCGGCCTCCAGAGAGCGGATGGTGGTGGTGCCAACAGCAATAATTCGCCCACCGTTACCACGCGTTTGCAAGCATTTGTCTACCGTTTGCTGTGGCACCTCAAGATATTCAAAATGCATTTTATGGTCTTCAATCGACTCACTGCGAACCGGCTGAAAGGTGCCTGCACCAATATGTAATGTGACATAGGCTGAATCCACCCCTTTGTCTTCAAGTTTTTTTAACAAATCGTGATCAAAATGCAAACCGGCAGTAGGTGCAGCTACTGCGCCTGGTGTTTCGGCATAAACCGTTTGATAACGAGAAAAATCCTCTACCGTATCCTCTCGATTGATGTATGGCGGCAATGGCATATGGCCAATTTTCTCAATAATTTCTGCCATTGGCTGCTCAGTATCAGCGCTAAGAATAAATAAATCGTCATCCCGGCCTTCGACTGTTACGGTAAAGCTAAAATTTTTCGCTTCATCAGATAAGGTTATTTTGCTACCGGCTTTAGGTGTTTTACTGGCTCTGATATGCGCCAGACAGGTCTGATTATTGATTAAGCGTTCAACCAGTATTTCAACCTTGCCGCCAGTTTCCTTATAGCCGTACATTCTTGCAGGTATAACGCGTGTATTATTAAAAACCAGTAGATCATCAGCATGTATAAGATCGACAATATTGCTGAATTTAAGATGTCTGATTTTTTGTTGTGTGCGGGAATAATACAGTAAACGACTCTGTGAACGGACATCACAGGGTTTTTGTGCGATTAACTGCTGGGGAAGATGGTATTGGAATTCGCGCGTTTTCATAGGCGACCTTTTTATAATTGAGAATTATCAATTATCAATTATTCATTCTCAATTCTCAATTAGCTAACTTACCTACAGCACAACTAACAAATGATTTTGCTTTTGTAGTAGCAGCCTTTAAACCTTCTACTGTGCCAGTTTCAGGGTAGCCTAGTTTTAACAGTAACTCAGCAACCTCCACTTTGCAGGATTCATCATTGGTCGATTCAATGAAGTCCGATTTTGCAAATTTAATAATAATAACACCATTTTCTATATCGACTTTACAGTCGTTTACTGCATCAAGTGCATTCAAGCGTTTGGTAATAGTGCCGGCGCAACCGCCACATTTTATATTTTCTACTGAAATTTCATAAGTCATGATTGTTATCCGACTGATTTTAAGATAAGGATGTCGTTAGCAACCAGCAAATTGCCGGTAGCCACCTATATTATGAACCTGACCAAAACCAAGTTGTTCCAGGTACCTTTTTGCCATTTCAGAACGTGCTCCCGAATGACAATACAGTAATACAGGCTTGTCCGTTTCAATATCGTCTTTCAAGTATTGAAAGCTCTCAATTGGCATATTAATTGCGCCACTTAAAGCGCCTTGGTTGAATTCTACAGGAGAGCGAACATCAATAAGCTGCCCGCCTTCACTCAATATTTTCTGTACAACGTCACAGCAGTATTTTTCAAAAATCTTCATAAAATCATAACAAAAAGCGTAAACCAATATTAGAGTTTTATTATATAATAAATATCAATGCAATATCAGGATTATGAGCACTCCCATTTACATAACAATGACATATTAACAACAATTGATGTCTAAAAACCAACATTTTTGTTAAATATTCACTGCCAGCATTCAAATTCAGTCACCTACAAAGTAGATAACTTTTTGATATTAATAATATTATAACGCAAAGCAATGAAAAAATATTATTATGGCACAAATACTGCATACACTACTGTATTAATCACACACGAGGATAGTAGAATGGAAAATAAAAAAGATAATCTGAGAGAAACAATAATGATAGAAATATCTGCATGGTTTTTAGTTGTAGGCATTGTTTATACATTATATATCTCAACATTCTAAATAATAAGCCGTTGCTAGCACAACACAAGCAGAATAGTCATACACAGAAATTTAGTGTAAACAAATCCTTGCCGGTTAAGATATCAGGTCATATGGTAAATAATACACCTCAGACTCAATGCCAGTAAGTTAAGCCCTAAGTCGTTCATTATAAAGAATTTTTATAGGCTGCAAAATGAATGTCATTCTTGATGTTTTTCAATCGTCGAGGTGCTGACCTTCCTTCTCTAATCGCTTCAATGGTTTTACTGACATAGCGTATGGTATGTTCAATAAGCAACGTTATGTTACTTTGTGCATGCAGTATCAAACAAACAATTCTGTGCTTCATTTTTGTTACTTCTTGCGCATTGTTATTTGATATTTTAGTTTAAGGTGTTTTGTTTTTGTGGCGATGGTTTTTTGTGCCGCCATAGCCATTAATGCCGTTAAATTTGAGGCGACTATTTTGGCATAAAAATCCTGCTGCACAGAAAGGGCTGACTTGCCTGAAAAATTTTCAATCTCAACCCATTGTTTGAGGCGTTTGTAATTTTCTTCTATACCCCAACGAAGGTGATAAAGCGACTTAAACAAACTGGCATTATATTTTTCTGAATCCATTAAATTGGTCATCAATACTTCAACACCACCGGACAACTTGCCGTAAATACAGAGAGGTCGAGTAGCCCGAAGGAACCGCCCCTTCAGGCTCTCACAGAACCGTACGTGAA
>CAZALW010000064.1:0-12782 GCA_964485705.1 uncultured Thiotrichaceae bacterium | reverse complement strand
CAATAACTTCGTTGAAAATCTTACGCTTTTTATACAAGAATGCTTCACGTGTGCTGCGATCTTCGTCTTGCTCTTGAATCTCTCAAGCACAAATCTGCCCAAACAGAATTAATAGGGATGCCCTTAAGTGAAGTAATGAGTTTTTCCATTTTTCATTTTTCACTTTTCATTTTTCATTGCGCGCAGCGCTAAGCCGCCTGCTCTTCCTGTTTCTTCATTTCCAGTAAAACACGTTTGTAATCAGTCGGCATGACTTTAACAAATTGTTTGATGGTTTCAGGCCAATTATCCAGTGCGGTTTTTGCCATTACTGAACCGGTATAGTTAAGATGATTTTCTATTAATGTTTTAACTTCATCAATATCTTCATCAAGCGCCAGCGCTTCAAGCTCAACCATGCCCATATTGCATAATGGCGCAAAGGTTTGATCTTTATCCCAGATATAAGCAATACCACCACTCATGCCGGCGGCAAAGTTGCGTCCGGTTTTACCAAGCACAATGACACGACCGCCGGTCATGTACTCACAGCCATGATCGCCAACGCCTTCAACCACGGTATTTGCACCACTGTTGCGCACACAGAAACGCTCAGCAGCGATACCTCTAAAGTACGCCTCGCCTGCTGTCGCGCCATATAATACGGTATTGCCCACGATAATATTTTCTGCAGCGACGAAAGTACTGTTTTTGGGTGGATAAACAATCAGCCGGCCACCGGACAAGCCTTTACCCGCGTAATCATTGGCATCGCCTTCCAGTTCAATATTAACGCCCTGATACAGCCACGCACCTAAACTTTGGCCAGCAGAACCGGTCAGTTTTATATGCACGGTACTATCCGCCAGTGGTTTACCAAGATGGGCTTTTGCCAGCTCGTGCGACAACATAGTGCCAACAACACGATTGGTATTAACGATAGGCAGATCCATTGTCACCCTGTCTCCATTTTCTATGGCAGGTTTTGCTCGCTTAATAATTTCATTATCCAGTGCTTTTTCAAGCCCATGATTCTGTGCCTGGGTATGATAAACACCAACACCCTCATGTGATTTTTTTGCCGGGGTTAATAATGCGGTTAAATCGATACCACTGGCTTTCCAGTGACTGATGGCGTTATCTGCCTCTAACACATCAACCCGACCAATCATTTCATTAATATTGCGAAAGCCCAATGATGCCATGTGCTCGCGCATGTCTTCGGCAACCATAAACAAATAATTCACCACATGTTCCGGCTTGCCTTTGAATTTTTTGCGCAGTTCTTTATCCTGAGTAGCAATACCAACCGGGCAGGTATTTAAGTGACACTTACGCATCATGATGCAACCTAAGGTAATGAGCGGTGCGGTAGAAAAACCAAATTCTTCAGCGCCTAATAAGGCTGCTATGGTAATATCTCGACCGGTTTTTAACTGGCCATCGGTTTGAATCACCACACGTGATCGCAAGTCATTCATTACCAGGGTTTGATGGGTTTCTGCTACGCCTAATTCCCACGGCAGACCCGCATGTTTAACCGAGGTCAGTGGCGATGCCCCAGTACCACCATCGTGACCGGCAATGACAATATGATCCGCAAAGGCTTTAGTGACACCGGATGCAATGGTGCCAACACCGATTTCTGCTACCAGCTTGACACTAATACGTGCCGACGGGTTGGCATTTTTAAGGTCATGAATTAACTGCGCCAGATCTTCAATGGAATAAATATCATGATGCGGCGGCGGACTGATTAAACCCACGCCCGGTGTCGAATGGCGAATACGCGCAATGTTGACATCCACTTTACTACCCGGCAACTCGCCGCCTTCACCCGGTTTTGCGCCCTGTGAAACTTTAATCTGCAACTCATCGGCATTAGTGAGATACCAGTTAGTGACACCAAAACGACCGGAGGCAATTTGTTTAATGGCTGAACGTTTAGAGTCACCATTTGCCATCGGCATAAAACGGCTGGCATCTTCGCCACCTTCACCGGTATTGGATTTGCCGCCCATGCGGTTCATGGCAATCGCCAGTGTCTCATGGCTTTCTGCCGATATCGAACCGAAACTCATGGCACCGGTAACAAAACGTTTAACAATGCGCGACGCCGGTTCAACTTCATCCAGTGGGATAGCACCACCGTTAACGCCTTCTTTAAATTTTAATAAACCGCGTAAAGTAGCACGGCGAGTAGTGTCGTCGTCAGATACCTTGGCGAATTGTTTATAGGCTTCTCGGCTGTTAGTGCGAGCGGCAAGCTGAATACTGGCAATGGTTTGTGGATTCCACATATGCACTTCGCCACCACTACGCCAGTGAAAATCACCCGGGTTATCTAATACGGGTAAACGCACCACGTCGCGAGAAGGCCAGGCTTTTTCATGGCGACGCAATGATTCCTCTGCCAGCACTTCAAGTGATACGCCTTTAATGCGGCTGGCGGTGCCTTCAAAACAACGCTGGATAACTTCTTCGCCCAAACCCACTGCTTCAAAAATTTGCGCGCCTTTATAGGAATGCAGCGTTGAGATGCCAATTTTCGCCATCACTTTCAACATGCCTTTGGCGACACCTTTGCGATAGGCGGCAACAATTGTTTCGTCATTATATTTTTCAGCATCAAGCAAACCATCACGTTGCGAGCGAAACAATGCCTCAAAAGCAAGATAGGGATTGATTGCATCTGCACCATAACCAATCAACAAACAATGTTGGTGCACTTCTCGCGCTTCACCGGTTTCCAGTACGATACCAATACGGGTACGTTGCTGATTTTTTACCAGATGATGATGCACTGCGCCCGTGGCCAATAAAGTGCTTACCGGAACACGTGACGCAGAAAGTTTTCTGTCACTCAATACCAGCAGACTGTAGCCTTGCTCAATGGCATCACTTGCTTCACTGCAGATAACATCCAGACGTTTCGCCAGACCACTTGTACCTTCGGCTTTATCGTAAATAATATCAATGGTTTTTGATTTCCAGCCACGATGGTCAAGGTGCTTTAACGCCGCCAGTTCTTCGTTGGTTAAAATCGGATGTGGTACCCGTAAACGATGCGCATGTTGCTCGGTGGTTTCCAGCAGATTACCTTCAGGACCGATATAACATTCCAGTGACATCACCACTTCTTCACGAATGGAGTCAATTGCCGGGTTAGTTACCTGTGCAAACAACTGCTTAAAGTAGTCATAAATCATCCGCGGCTTATCAGACAGGCAGGCCAGGGCGGCATCATTACCCATGGAGCCAACTGGATCACGCAGTTCACGCACCAGCGGCAATAACATAAACTGCATGGTCTCAACGGTGTAACCAAACGCCTGCATCCGCGGGATGATGGTTTTCGGTTCATATCCATGCGATTCTCTATCGCAGCCCAGCTTTAATCCAGACAAGTCGGATGCAAGTAAGTCGGACAGCTGAATTTCCTGATTAGCCAGCCACTCACCGTAGGGCCGTCTTGTTGAAAAATCTTTTTTTAGTGCCTCATCGGTAATTAACTCGCCTTTATCAAAATCAATCAGGAACATTTTTCCAGGCTGTAACCGACCTTTGAATTTTACCTCAGCCGGATCAACATCAACCACGCCAACTTCAGATGCCATGATGACACGATCATCATTGGTGAGATAATAACGACTCGGGCGCAGACCATTACGATCCAGCACCGCGCCGATACAGCGGCCATCAGTAAACGCAATCGATGCCGGCCCATCCCACGGCTCCATCATTGCTGAATTAAAACGATAGAAATCTTTTTTTGCCTGATCCATGTTTTTATCTGACTGCCAGGCTTCCGGCACCATCAACATTACCGCTTCCGGCAAACTGCGTCCGGACATCAATAAAAACTCTAAAACATTGTCGAAGTTTCCAGAATCTGAACAATCATTTTCAGCAATCGGGAACAGGCTCTCGATGGTACAATCAAAATCATCACACTTCACCATGCCCTGGCGTGCCGCCATCCAGTTGCGATTGCCCAGCAAGGTATTAATCTCACCGTTATGGCTCATGTAACGATTCGGTTGCGCCCGATCCCAGGACGGGAAAGTATTAGTACTGAAACGTGAATGCACCATGGCAATATGCGAGGCATAATCACTATCCTGCAAATCCAGATAAAAGGTTTTTACCTGTAGCGCGTTGAGCATGCCTTTATAAATAATAATGCTCGGTGATAATGAACAAATATAAAATGTTTTGCTCTGTGACATAGATTCGTCATAACGCAGTAAATGTGTACAACGTTTACGAATCACATAAAGCTGACGCTCAAAGTCTTTGCCGGTATCGCCTACGGCCTCGATATATATCTGTAAAATAACCGGCTGAGAACGTCGTGCAGTAGGGCCAATATCAGCACCCTCGGTATCAATCGGCACTTCACGCCAGCCAAGACATTTCTGTCCCTGCTCAATAATAATTTTTTCAACGCCGGCAATACATTTCTTGCGCTGACCTTCATCGGTAGGCAAAAACACATTGCCTGCTGCATAGTAACCGGCAACCGGCAAATCCACAGCTAAATCCTGCTTCGCTACCTTGCGACAAAATTCATCAGGCATACCGGTCAGAATACCGGCACCATCACCCGTCGTCGGCTCACAACCGCGACCACCACGATGTTCCATACGTTGCAGCATGATTTCGGCATCAAGCACAATCTGATGACTGGCTTTGCCCTTAATATGGGCAACAAAACCCACGCCACAACTGTCTTTTTCAAAGGCAGGGTCGTATAAACCCTGCTTCTCTGGTAATCCGGCCGGGAAACCAAATTCTGTCTGTTTTTGCAATGTTGAACTCATAGTTAAACCGTAAACCATTTAACCCGCAGTAGCGAGCACAGCTATAGCTGTAGTATTTTTAATAGAATCAGGTACACGCGCAGATAAACTGTTGAACACCTAACCATCCTTAGGTTTGTAAACGGTGCTTCCATTCACCATGACTGTTTTACCGACTAGCCTGGCTGTAAATACCCAGACCAAAACAACCCCGCATAAATCACAGGCAAGGTCGGTTATTTTAGCGAAAATATGCATTTTTGGAAAGCTCATAAGTAGATCAAAGCCATAAATCAATGCCTTATACAAAACAAGGTGAATATTTAGCGCCTCTCAATAGCCGGATTTTCTTTTGACATAGATGCCACAGGGCGCACTGAGACTAAAAAACACAGTATCCATGGCATTTTATTAGTCTTTTCTGCCTGCCTTTTTTGCGTCAAATAGTAAATGTCACACCGCCGGCAAATGTAACAACAGGGAAACCCAGTGTTTACCATGTGCAGAAAAGGCTGGTCTTAAGGAGAAAAAAGCCAAACCTGTTATTTCACAAAAACGTCATATTACTGTCATGTTTCTTTCTTAACTCAACAATAAAGTGGTTTATTTATCTCAACAATAAGCTAACCGGAGCGAATCCATCATGAACAAAAAAGCTAACCCCAAAAACCACAATACCGAATCTCGCTTAGCTGCGACGAAGAAGCATACCGGTATGGACTATTCAGGCAATGATGACATCAATGAACCATTGGACAACCATAGCGACAACCCGACTTTTGACAAAGTAATGGAAGTCTCCATGACACGTCGCGGTGTTATGAAAGGCGGCCTGGGCGCTGCAACAATGGCACTGTTCGGCTTACCCATGTCAATGAGCTTAACCGCTTGCGGCAGCGACACAAAAACTGAAAACACTACTGACTTAGCTAAGCTGGGATTTAAAGCTATTCCTATCTCAGAGGATGACCTGGTACATGTACCAGAAGGTTATACCGCTCGTGTGTTTTATGCCTGGGGTGACCCTATTTCTGACGGGCCAGAGTTTATGCAAGATGCATCCAATACCGCTGCTGACCAGGCTGTACAAGCCGGTATGCACCATGATGGCATGCACTTTTTTCCACTACCCGTAGGCAGCGACAGCAAGGATCACGGCCTACTGGTAATGAACCACGAATATATTGACCCCACACTATTACATAGTGGCGGCGGCAATGGCGACTCTCCAGCAGATTATACGCTGGAAAAAGCCAATAAAGAACTTGCTGCTCATGGCGTTTCAGTGATTGAGGTTAAAGTGGTAAACGGTCAATGGGAAATCATCCGTCCCTCTAGCCTGGCACGTCGTATCACCATGGACACCGTGATGGATATTCACGGCCCTGCTGCTGGCAGCGACTGGATGAAAACATCTGAAGAACCAACCGGTTTGCTTGCTACCGGTACCATGAACAACTGCGCACACGGTTACACACCATGGGGTACTTACCTGACCTGTGAAGAAAATTTTCACGGCTATTTTGCTGGTTATGATGCCACCGCACCCGATCAGAAAAGCATTGATAACTTGACTCGCTATGGCATTAGTAGCACCAGCAGCAGTCGTTATGGCTGGGAACTCCATCATGATCGTTTTGATACAGCAAAACAGTCAAATGAGCCAAACCGTTTTGGCTGGGTAGTGGAAGTCGACCCCTTTGACCCCGGCTCCAGACCTGTTAAACGTACCGCACTAGGTCGTATCCGCCATGAGAATGCAGCACACATCGTTGCTAAAAATGGCCGCGTCGCCGTCTACATGGGTGATGATGCACAACATGAATACATCTACAAATTTGTAACTGCGGCAAGCTACAATACCAGTGATCGTGCCGCAAATCGTGATCTGCTGGATGAGGGCATACTGTATGTGGCGAAGCTCAATACCGATGGCACAGGTGACTGGCTAGCATTAGTGCATGGTCAAAACGGATTAACCACGGCCAACGGCTTTGAAGACCAGGCCGATGTTCTGGTACGCACTCGCGCCGCAGCTGACCAGGTAGGAGCGACCAAAATGGATAGACCAGAATGGATCGCGGTACACCCTGACACCGGGGATGTTTATTGCACACTGACAAATAACTCCAAACGCACTGATGATGGCACAGACAAAGCCATCGACGCAGCCAACCCACGTGAAAACAACATTCACGGTCATATCATTCGTTGGAGTGAGCGCAATAGCGATGCCACTGCTACCGCTTTTGACTGGGATATTTTTGTCCTGGCTGGTGATCCCAGTAGCAGTGAAGCCAACTTCAAAGGTGATATCAAGGGTGATATTTTCTCCAGTCCGGACGGACTGTGGATCGATCCACGCGGCGTGATGTGGGTACAAACTGATGTCAGTGGCTCAAAACAAAACAAAGGCGACTTCCTGGCATTTGGCAACAATCAGATGCTGGCATGTGACCCTGCCGATGGCGAAATGCGCCGCTTTCTTACCGGCCCTGTTGGTCAGGAAATCACCGGTGTCATCACTACCCCGGACATGACGGCTATGTTCGTCAATATTCAACACCCCGGCGATGTTCCAGGTGGCATGAGAGATGCAGGCATAACAAAAACGCCTAACAACCCAACTGCCGCCAGCTCCTGGCCTGATGGTAGCAGAGCGGGTCGGCCACGTGCCGCCACGGTGCTTATTACCAAAGATGATGGTGGTATTATCGGGTCTTAAGCCCTAATATAGTTTTCTGTACGTTGCAGGCATGGCTGGAATAACCAGCATTGCCTGCAACATTCCTCAATAGGACACCCTGGGATTAAATACATCACCCCTTCTATTAATCATCTATCGGATTTAAGTCATAAGGTATCACCTTATTAAACCAGCTATTAAAAAACAGCTCACCCTGCACTTCTAAACGGTTGGCATATCGATGCGTATCTTCTCTTAATTTGTCAATACTCACACCCTCTGTCTGCATAATTTCTGTTATATGTCCGATAAACCATTTTTCCATAACACGCTGGGTTATTTCCGGGTGAAACTGTAAAGCAAGAACATTATCACCATAACTAAATGCCTGATTTTTATATTTCTCGCTTGAAGCAAGTAACACTGCATTATCAGGCAAAGCAAAAGTCTCACCATGCCAGTGCAACATTGAACAGTGTATTGCATTTAAATAACGTAATGCAGAACGCTCACCTGCCGATGTCAAACTCAAGCCAAACCAGCCAATTTCTTTTTCATCACCCGCATAAACCTTCGCACCAAGGGCATACGCGATCAACTGCGCGCCAAGGCATATACCCAATGTTGGCTTATCAGCGGCAATACGCTGCTTGAGTAAGTCAATCTCCTGCTGAAGAAATGGAAAGTATTTTTTATCATTGACACTAATCGGGCCACCCAGAATGATTAATAAATCATCTGACAGGGCATCAATTATTGATAAATCATCATAACCTGCATCGATATAGTTAATTTGATAATCATGCGCCTGTAACACCGGGGTAAAACTGGCCAGATCTTCAAACGCCAGATGACGAATCACATTAACCTTTTTAATCTTTGCCATTTTTGCAGACCTTTAGCGTAAAATACCAGACCACAAAAGTTTACCCTAAAAAATTAGTAACTATCCACCACGAAGAACACGAAACACACGAAGATTTACATTAGACGATTATAAAGTTTGGGGGATGGTCTTATTAAGTTAATAAAATTTAAGCACAGGCGATTTTAATCAGTCTGAAATTAATTGCCTTGATCTGGCTACCCCTGGATGATTGGACAAATTCAATCTTCGTGTGTTTCGTGTTCTTCGTGGTGAATAAAAATAAAACCTTCAGTTATGCCAAACAGATACAAAAATTATTAACATGAGCAACATATTACATACCAGCCACATTAAAAGCTTACCTTTACTGCACAGTGGCAAAGTGCGCGATATTTATGGCATTGATGAAACTCACATGCTTATTGTCACCACCGACAGAATCTCTGCATTTGATGTCATCATGCCAACCCCCATCCCGGGTAAAGGCATAATCCTCAATCAGTTGACGCAGTTCTGGCTGAACAAACTATCACACATTATCCCCAACCAGCAAAGTGATCTTAAGTTGGAAGATGTTTTGCCCGACAAGACGGAACGTGAGCAGGTTGCTAACCATACCATGGTCGTTAAAAAACTAAAGGCGTTACCGGTAGAAGCCATCGTACGTGGTTACATCATCGGCTCCGGCTGGAAAGATTATCTAGCAACGGGTGCAATCTGCGGCATTCAACTTCCCGCTAATCTACAGTTAGCAGACAAATTACCTGAAGCCATCTATACACCATCAACAAAAGCAGCTGCGGGCTCACATGACCAAAATATCGACTATACTCAATCTGAGCAATTGCTTGGTACAGATATCGCTCAACAGGTTCGCGATGTCAGCTTGCAACTCTATAAAGAGGCTGCAGATTTCGCCCTGGCACGCGGCATTATTATCGCCGACACCAAATTTGAATTTGGCCTTGATGCTGATGGAAGACTGACGCTGATTGATGAGGTTTTAACACCGGATTCATCGCGTTTTTGGGCTAAAGATAAATACCAGCCTGGTGGTAATAGCCTGGATAGCAGCCTGGGCAGCCCGGTCAGTTTCGATAAACAGTTTGTACGCGATTATCTGGAAACCCTGAACTGGAACAAAACCGCTCCCGGGCCTGAACTGCCGAACGCAATTGTGATAAAAACTGCACAAAAATATGAACATGCAAAAAAGCTATTGATGGAGCCACGATGAAACTAGCCACTCAAGGTGTTTTTATTACCGGTACTAATACTAGTGTAGGTAAAACTTTTACCGGTATTAATATTGCCAGACAACTCACCCTGCGCAACATCAATGTTATTCCCAGAAAACCGATTGAATCAGGTTGCCTGATGCAAGATGGCGAACTTATACCACAAGACGCTTTTGCTTTAAAAAAAGCAGCTAATTACCAGGGGGCCTTATCTGAAATCTGCCCGTACCGATTTAAACCACCAGTTTCACCTGTGCGTGCAGCCCACCTTGTCAATAAAGCCTTGACTACAGAGCAGCTTGCCAATATCTGCCTGCAGGGCAGCGAGCATGGTTTTTTGCTGGTTGAAGGTGCTGGTGGATTTTATTCACCATTATCAGAGAACGGACTCAACGCGGATCTTGCCGTTGCCTTACAACTCCCCGTTTTACTGGTTGCTAATGATAAGTTGGGCGCTATAAGTCAGGTATTACTAAGCGTGGAAGCTATCCAGATGCGCGGACTACAATTACTCGGCGTGGTTTTAAATACAGTAAACGATGTTAAGAACGATGAAATGGACAACAGTGAGGATCTGTTTGAGCGTCTTGATTGCCCGATATTTTCTATCCCTTATGCTAAAGAAGGTGATGCATCTGTACCAGATGCGTTGATTGAATTGCTGATAACTTCTTCTGCATCAACCAGCAAACCCGTTAGCTCTGTTGGCTAACTGTGGTCGCAGAGACAAGGCATGCCCTGTCTCTGTCAATACATTAACTCAGCCCAACCAGCTCAACCTTGAACACCAGGGTTGCATTGGCTGGAATCACCCCGCCAGCACCATGTTCACCATAACCCAGTTCAGGCGGAATAGTCAGTTTCCGCGCACCGCCGATTTTCATACCAGCTACGCCCTGATCCCAACCTGCAATAACCTGACCGCCGCCCAGCTTAAAGCTGAAAGTCTCGTTGCGATCATGACTGGAATCGAATTTAGTCCCATCAGTTAACCAGCCTGTGTAATGCACTTCTACCGTTTGTCCTGCAATAGCTTCATCGCCATCACCCACAATTTGATCTTCAATTTCTAGTTCAGCCATAATGCCCTCTCAGTATAAAAGGGGGTTAGAGAGCATCTGCTCTCTAACCCCATAATTGTCACAAATTAAATAACAACAACTTATATTACTTGTAAAAATCAATCATCTTTTCAAGAGAAACCGGCGTAATTTTTGAAGCATTACCAGCACAACCAAATGACTCGTATCGTGCTTTACAGATATCTTTCATCGCAGCAGTGGCTTCTTTAAGGAATTTACGTGGGTCAAAGTTTGATGTGTTTTCAGCCAGATGCTTACGCACAGAACCGGTTGATGCCATACGCAAATCAGTATCAATGTTAACTTTTGCCACGCCGTTTTTAATGCCTTCCTGTATTTCTGACACGGGAACACCATAGGTTTGACCCATATCACCACCATAACTATTGATGATTTTCAGCCATTCCTGTGGTACAGATGAAGAGCCGTGCATCACCAGGTGAGTATTAGGCAGTCGCGCATGAATTTCTTTAATACGGTCGATACGTAAAATTTCACCGGTTGGTTCCTGAGTGAACTTGTAAGCGCCATGTGAAGTACCGATAGCGATAGCTAATGCGTCTACATTAGTTTGTTCAACAAAGTCAGCAGCTTCTTCAACTGAAGTCAGCAGCAGATCAAGATCCAGCTTGCCTTCAGCACCATGACCGTCTTCTTCACCCATTTCGCCCGTTTCTAGTGAACCCAGACAACCTAATTCACCTTCAACTGAAACACCACCAGCGTGAGCCATCTTTACTACTTCTTTGGTGACGGCAACATTGTACTCAAAGCTGGAAGGGGTTTTCATGTCCGCTTCTAATGAACCGTCCATCATCACAGAGCTGAAACCAGACTGGATTGAACGTAGACATACTGAAGGTTCTGAACCGTGATCCTGATGCATAACCACAGGAATATGCGGATACATTTCAATAGCAGCAGCAATCAAGTGACGTAAAAACGGTTCGCCAGCATAAGAACGTGCGCCGGCAGAACCCTGCATAATAACCGGACTATTGGTTTCATCAGCAGCCTGCATGATGGCATGCACCTGCTCCATATTATTAACATTAAACGCTGGCATGCCATAATTGTTTTCAGCAGCATGATCCAGTAATTGTCTCAGTGAAATTAAAGCCATTTTAGCTCTCCTCTAAAGTAAACTTATAAAAACTATTCAAAAAAATTTTCAGCTATTGTACGCTAACAATCTTCATTATGTTACTGCCACCCTGGTCACCTATCATATCGCCACGGGTTAATACGATGCGGTCACCGCTGTTAACAATGTTTTTACTCTTAAGTAAATCCACCACACCTCGAGTCACATCCTCCGGCGTGATTTTGTCAAAATCAACATGTACAGGGTAAACACCTCGATACAGCGTTACCTTGCGTAGTGTGTCACGCCTGGGTGTGATCGCATAAATTGGGATTCCCGAGCTGATACGTGACATCCACAGTACCGTTGCTCCCGACTCGGTCAGTGAGGCAATGGCATGCATCTTAAGATGATTCGCCGTGTACATGGTTGCCATGGCAATAGCCTCATCTACCCTGCCAAAAACAAGGTCAACACGATGATCTGAAACCATCGCTTCGCGCTGCTTCTCAGCATGTTCGCAGATTCTTCCCATTGCAGCAACGGTTTTAGCGGGGTATTTACCCACTGCAGTCTCACCAGACAGCATCACCGCATCGGTGCCATCGAGTACCGAGTTGGCTACGTCAAAGACTTCAGCACGTGTTGGAATCGGGTTATCAATCATCGATTCCATCATTTGGGTGGCGGTAATCACAACCTTATTCATGCTTCTGGCTTTTTTAATCAGGCTTTTCTGTAGCGCTGGCAGTTCAGCATCGCCCATTTCCACACCCAGGTCGCCACGCGCGACCATAATCACATCAGAAGCTTCTATTATTGCATCGATATTTTCTATTGCTTCAGCACGTTCCACTTTTGTGACGATACTGGCATCACTGCCTGCTGCTCTGACCAACTCGCGGCACTGGATTACATCTTCAGCTTTTCTGGCGAAAGACAAAGCCATGTAATCCACTTCCATAGCAACGGCCGCTTTTAAATCTTTTTTATCTTTTTCTGTCAGTGCGGGTGCAGATAAACCACCGCCTTTTAGGTTAATG
>CAZALW010000063.1:0-12830 GCA_964485705.1 uncultured Thiotrichaceae bacterium | reverse complement strand
GGTTAGGAGGGTTTGTTTTTTCTGTGTGTCCGCTAATGACCGAACTCAGTCATTCGATCTATGCCTAAATCAGCCGCACACAGATTAAGACGGAACTAATCCAGTTAATAATTACGAATTATTCCACGACAAGTTTATCAACCACACGATACCCCTGAGACAGTTTTAAGCCACGCCGACCTCTTTCACCGGCATAACTTTCCAGTTCAGCCGGTTTCATGGTTTTATGTTTTTTACCTGAATGGATAACCAGTTTTCTGCCTTCGGGTATAACGGTTATCGCCGTAACAAGTTCATCACCTGCCTTTAAAAGCTTTGCCGGAATATTGATAATTTTATTGCCTTTTCCTTTTGCCATTTGGGGTAAATGAGCAATCGGTGTTAACAATATGTGACCCGAAGAACTCACCGCTGCTATCTGATCAGTTGCCACCTCAGTCACTTGTACCGGCGGCATAGCCTGCGCCTGCTTGCCAACATTTAGTACCGCTTTACCTTTTTTCGCATTGGCATGCATATCGCCTAACTTCACCACAAAACCATAACCAAAATTACTGCTTAACAGGTAAAGCTCATCTGGTTTACCAATGATAACCGCAACAAAATGTGCACCCGGCGATAGCGTAAAATAACCGCTAAGCGGATCACCCTGACCGCGGACGGAAGGCAGTTTATGCGCCGGCAAGGTGTAGGCTCGCCCGGCAGAGTCTAAAAACACCACCAGCTTGTTGGATTTACCCTGCGCGGATGCCAGATAAGTATCACCGGCTTTATAATTTAATTTTTGTGCATCAATGTCATGTCCTTTGGCCGAGCGCACCCAGCCTTTGGCTGATAACACCACGGTGATGGCTTCACTTGGTAGTAATGCGGTTTCATTCAGCGCCTGTGCGGCACTGCGTTCGACTATCGGTGAACGCCGCGCATCACCGTATTTTTCAGCATCGGCAATGATTTCTTTACGGATCAGGGTTTTTAAGCGTGCGGCAGAGCCCAGTATTTTTTCCAGATAATCACGATCTTCAGCCAGCTCACTTTGCTCATCTCGAATTTTCATTTCTTCAAGTTTTGCCAGATGTCGTAATTTTAGATCAAGAATCGCTTCGGCCTGAACATCGGTGATTTGAAAACGTGTCATTAACACCGGTTTGGGTTTATCGTTTTCTCGAATAATGGCAATCACTTCATCAATGTTCAAAAACGCGATTAATAGTGCATCCAGGATATGCAGGCGTTTGTTGACTTTATCCAGCCGCCATTGCAGACGACGACGCACGGTACCGGTTCTGAATTTCAGCCATTCTTCTAACAGTGAGCGCAAGTCCTTTACCTGGGGTCTGCCATCCATGCCAATCATGTTCATGTTGACCCGATAACTGCGTTCCAGATCAGTGGTGGCATACAGGTGAGCCATCAACTCTTCGATATTCACCCGGTTAGCACCACGACTGGAGCGGGGCATAATAAGCAGGCGGGTAGGATTTTCGTGATCAGATTCATCACGTAAATCTTCAACCATGGGTAGCTTCTTCGCATTCATCTGCGCTGCAATCTGTTCTAAAATCTTATTACCCGACACCTGATAGGGCAGTGCCGTAATAATCACCACGCCATCTTCAATTTCATAAACAGCACGTTGGCGAATACCGCCGCGACCCGTTTGGTAAATTTCGATTATATCTTTTTTAGGGGTAATAATTTCTGCTTCAGTGGGAAAATCCGGCCCCTGAATATGTTCACACAATTCTTCAAGCGTGGATTTGGGACTTTCCAGTAAACGCACACAGGCACTCGCCACTTCTCTTATATTGTGTGGTGGAATATCCGTTGCCATGCCTACCGCAATGCCAGTACCGCCATTTAATAAAACATTAGGCAGTCTTGCCGGTAAAAATTCAGGTTCATTCAGGCTGCCATCAAAGTTGGCTTTCCAGTCAACGGTTCCCTGCCCCAACTCAGTCAGTAAAACTTCAGAATAAGCCGCCAGACGTGATTCGGTATAACGCATAGCGGCGAATGATTTCGGATCATCCGGCGCACCCCAGTTACCCTGTCCATCTACCAGCGGGTAACGATAAGAAAACGGCTGCGCCATCAACACCATGGCTTCATAACAGGCACTGTCGCCATGCGGGTGGTATTTACCCAGCACATCACCCACAGTACGTGCAGATTTTTTATGTTTGGATGAGGCACTCAAGCCTAATTCAGACATGGCATAAACAATACGACGTTGCACCGGTTTTAAGCCATCACCAATAAACGGTAAGGCGCGGTCGAGAATCACGTACATGGAATAATCCAGATACGCTCTTTCGGTAAATTCTGCCAGTGGCAGTTTTTCGATATTTTCGAATTCTAGTTCTGTTTGTGATGCCATATTCGCTATCGCTTAAATGAATAATGAATAACGAATAATGAATAATTCACAACAAACAACAAAAACCAAACCGGGTATACACCAAAGGTTTGGCTTTTCATTATTCATTATTCATTATTCATTATTCATTGTGTTATATCTCTGCCAGTGCGCCTTTCTGCTCCAGCCACGCCTTTCTATCAGCCGCACGTTTTTTTGCCAGCAGCATATCCAGCATGCTGTGACTAGCATTACCTTCACCCAGTGTTAGTTGTACTAAGCGTCTGGTGTCTGGCGCCAGAGTGGTGACGCGTAGCTGCATCGGATTCATTTCGCCGAGGCCTTTAAAGCGAGTAACGCTGACTTTACCACGTTTTTTTTCTGCTTCTATACGGTCTAATATGCCCTGTTTTTCTGCCTCGTCCAGCGCATAAAAAACGTCTTTAGCAACATCAATGCGGAACAACGGTGGCATCGCCACATAAATGTGTCCAGCTTCAACCAGCACTCGGAAATGGCGCAGGAATAACGCACACAATAAGGTAGCAATATGATAACCGTCAGAATCTGCATCCGCCAGAATGCAGATTTTCCCGTAACGCAGGCCTTTTAAATCGGAGGAACCGGGATCCACACCCATTGCAACGGACATGTCATGTACTTCCTGCGAAGCTAACACCTGATCGTGTTCTACTTCCCAGGTGTTCAGGATTTTTCCTCGCAATGGCATGATCGCCTGAAAAGTTCGGTCACGTGCCTGTTTGGCGCTACCTCCCGCAGAGTCACCTTCCACCAGAAACAATTCTGTGCGGGTTAAATCCTGCGATGAGCAATCTGATAATTTACCGGGCAAAGCCGGCCCGCTGGTGATTTTTTTACGAATGACTTTTTTACCGGCACGCAAGCGCTTTTGTGCATTTTCAATCGCCAGCATGGCGATAGACTCACCGGCTTCGGTATGCTGATTCAGCCATAAGCTAAACGCATCTTTCATCACACCGGAAACAAAGGCAGCACATTCACGCGAGGATAAACGCTCTTTGGTCTGACCGGAAAATTGCGGGTCTGCCAGTTTAACCGAGAGCACATAACAGACTTTATCCCAGACATCTTCCGGGCTTAGCTTCACACCACGCGGTAACAGGCTGCGAATCTCGCAGAACTCGCGTAAGGCTTCGGTCAAACCAGTACGCAAACCATTTACATGCGTGCCGCCTATCGCTGTCGGAATCAAATTAACATAGGACTCAGTGGTTAACTCACCACCTTCAAGCTGCCAGGTCAGTGCCCAGTCAACCGCTTCGGTAGTGCTGCTCATACTGCCGACAAAGGGTTCTACTGGCAAACATTCACGTTCAAATAAATTTTCGCCCAGATAATCTGCCAGACCACCTTCATACAACCAGCTTTGTTTTTCGCCTGACTTTTCCTCGGTAAAACTAACTTCTAAACCCGAACACAATACCGCTTTGGCTCGTAACACATGTTTTAATTTGCTAATCGAAAACGTTGCTGTATCAAAATATTTTTGCTCCGGCCAGAAATGAATTTTGGTGCCGGTATTGCGTTTACCAACCGTGCCGGTTTTTTTCAGCTTGCTGGTTTTTGCTCCATGGGCAAACGCCATTTCAAATACCACACCCTCACGCCGCACTTCCACCAAAACTTTTGATGACAGCGCATTCACCACCGACACACCAACACCGTGTAAACCACCAGAAAATTCATAATTTTTATTAGAGAATTTTCCACCCGCATGTAAGCGGGTAAGAATGACTTCAACACCGGGAATGCCTTCTTCAGGATGAATATCAACCGGCATACCACGACCATCATCGGTAACACTGATAGAACCATCTTTAAACAGTGTCACATCAATTTTACTGGCGTGACCGGCAATGGCTTCATCAACACTGTTGTCGATAACTTCCTGTGCTAAATGATTTGGTCGGGTAGTATCGGTATACATGCCCGGTCGTTTCTGTACCGGTTCCAGACCGGTTAATACCTCTATCGACGAGGCATCGTATTTATTCATGTTGCACCATAACCTGCTTCAAACCCGGAAATTTTAAATTGCACGAATTTAACCGTTTTTACTTACAACTTACAACTTAAAACTAAATTCATGTTGAATAAAACAGTTATAACGATAAACTGCGCCCATGTCCTCCATGAATCCTCTCGATGCCTGCGATCCCGCACTTAACGCCACCGTCTCAGCATCAGCCGGCAGTGGTAAAACCTGGCTGCTAATTACCCGTATTGTCCGTCTACTTATTGATGACGCACAGCCGGGAAATATAATCGCGCTGACCTTTACCCGTAAAGCGGCGAGTGAAATGCAAATCAGGCTGAATCAACGCCTGTATGAACTGGCAACCGCTGAGGATGAAAAGCTAGACGAACTATTGAAACAAATCGGTTGCCACAACGATGCATCTACAAAAGACATTGCTACTGGTCTTTATGAAAAATTGATGCACAGCCTGTATCCGATACGGATTCAAACCTTCCATTCGTTCTGCCAGGATATTCTTGTCCAATTTCCTCTGGAAGCCGATATCCCACCCGGTTTTGAATTACTGGAAGACACCAGCCAACTTGAACGACAGGCGTGGCAAACCTTATTTGATAACGCGGGGTCAATAAAACAAACCAGCACCCAGGCTGATCTAAACCGGCAACTGGATTATATCATGCAGGTGTGCAACGGTCCGGATAACACCTTAACCGCATTACGCAGTTTTTTATCACATCGTAGTGACTGGTGGGCATATACCGCCCACAGACAAAAACCAGTTGATTTTGCCTGTGATGAACTTACCGATTTTTTGCAAATTGATCAAACCTTTATTGACAGTACACACGAACCCGTTAGCCAGTTCCTTAATGAACTCAACACACAAAAGTTAAAAACATTTGCCAATCTTCTGCTTGAAATAAAAAACAAAACCAGTGAAAAACATGCCACCAGTATTAACCAGGCACTGCAACCTGAAACCGAGCAAAACATTGCATTCGAACTCATTAAGTCTGCTTTTATAAAAAAAGATGGTGAAATTTTAGTACAGGGTCGCAAACACACCGATGCACTGGAAAAAAAATTGGGTTTGGAAAATACTCAACGTTTTATCGAATTTCATCACCAGCTTGCCGACAATATTCAAAATGTTAATGAGCAATTAAAACGCCTGCTCACTTTAAAAATAAATAAAGCCTGGTATTTTGCCGGTTTTCATTATGTCGAAATATTCCAGCGACTAAAAAGAGAAATGCGTTTGCTTGATTTCACCGACCTGGAATGGAAATGTTATCAATTATTGCAACATGCTGACAATGCTCACTGGGTACAATATAAAATTGACCAACGTATCGACCATTTGTTAATTGATGAATTTCAGGACACCAATCCCACACAGTGGAATTTGCTGTCACCGATACTGGAAGAAATTGCGGCTAACCCGGAGCAACGCCCACGCAGTGTTTTTCTGGTAGGCGATGAAAAACAGTCGATATACAGTTTCAGACGAGCCAATCCTGCACTACAGGTGCAGGCCAGTCAGTGGTTAGCCGATAACCTGTCTGCCAGAGCAACACCACTGGATTTTTCACGACGCTCATCAATGGCCATTATTCATTGTGTCAACCAGGTTTTTGAACAGGATGCTGTCAAAGCCATTATGACGGGATACACTACGCACGATACGCATCTGAGTACATTACCGGGTCATGTACAGCTTTGCGATCTTTTTGCAGAAAATGAGGAGGAACTTGATGCAAAAGAAGCTGCTGCAATTAAACCATGTTATTTCCGTAATCCATTAACTCAAGCCAGAGAAAGTTCAGTTACCACCCTAAGACATAAAGAAGCAGACTATATCGCCAGACAGATTTTGCACCTGGTCAACAAACCCGCACTCATTACTGACAATGAACGTGTTCATCAAACCGTTCGCCCGGCTGAATATGGCGATGTTCTGATATTAATGCGCAACCGCACCCACATCGACATTTATGAAGATGCATTAAAACAACACAACATCCCTTTCATCGGCGATAAAAAAGGCGGGCTACTGGACAACCTGGAAATTCAGGATTTAGTCTGCCTGCTTAACACGTTAATTACACCGTACAACAATCTTGCCCTGGCACAGATTTTAAAATCACCGATCTTTAATGCCAGCGATGAGGATTTGATTTTACTGGCTAAACAACAACCCAGCAAACACTGGTATGAACGTTTATTGCAACTGGTTGCAGTCACGACCGAAACAAACTCAATAGAAACTGGCAAAACATCAGAGATACCATCTTTTAGCAAAGCATTACCCACGCCGCAACCCAAGTCATTACAGCGGGCAGCCAGACTGTTACCGCGCTGGCAAAAGTTGGCAGAACAACTGCCAGTACATGATTGCCTGGACAAAATTTTCTCTGAAGGCAACATTATTCAACGCTACGTTGCAGCCAATAAAACAGTAAACAAACAAAAAGTTGCTGCTAACTGCCAACGCTTTCTTGAGCTATCACTGGAAACCGATAGTGGGCGTTACCCCAGCATCACCCGTTTTCTGCAACGATTAAACCACCTGAAGAATTATTCTGCAAACCCGCCACAGGAACCACTGACACAAAATAATACATCCCGCGTCCGTCTAATGACCATCCACGGCAGCAAAGGGCTGGAAGCACCGATTGTATTTTTAGCCGATTGTAATAGTACATCTGTCAACAGAAATGCCTACGCCAGTCTGGTTCGTTGGCCGGCAAATAAATCACAACCGGTCAATTTTCAATTACAATTAAGTAAACAAAACACCGATCAGATAACGCAAAAACTGCAGCAGGAAAAACTCGATGAGCAGGCACGTGAAGAATTAAACCTACTTTATGTTGCACTCACCCGTGCCCGTGAGCAGATTTTTATTAGTGGTGTTGCCAGCAGCCGAAGTCAGACTGATAGCTGGTATCAAATCATCAATAGTGGCTTAGAGGATTTTGCACCGGCAGAGACTGTAATTGATGGCATCAAATGCAAAATATACCAACACTTAAATTATGATTCAGCCAGGGTTAACAAACCTGTCGAAGCTAAAACGCTCACTTCAAAGCCCTTTTATTTTGATAAGTGTTTTGATAAGCGCCTGTTAAGCCCGCTGGAAAATTTTGCAATAACACCTTTTATGATTGCACCCAGTCTGAACACCGATGAATATCAAGCAGACTACACACACAATCCAAGCAGCAAGCAAAACCCCATTCCATCCTTTGGTTCGTTAACAGCAGATGAATGTGCCGCTAATGAACCAAAGGATGGGCCGGTCGCAGCAAAATGGCGCGGCAGCGTTATCCATCGCATACTGGAACAGCTTTGTAAAACCGGCAATTATCCGGCATCAGAACAAACTATTGACAACATACAACAACAACTAAAAGCAGAAACCGCCCTCAACAAGCCAGTATTTAGCCCATACCTTGATGACTGCATGAAAGAAGCTGTTTCCGTGTTTAATCACGCTGAATTTGAAACCATCTTTAATCCCACGCCTGATAAACAAACGTACAATGAAATGCCTTTGATGTATTTGCAAGAACAGCAAGCGGTTTACGGCATTATTGACAGACTTATCAAATTTAATAAAGAAGTATGGATAATTGACTACAAATCACATCTTACGCTGAACCAGCCAGTACCGGATGCCGCTTTGCAGTTTTCAAAACAACTACATTATTACCGTGAGGGTGTCAAAAAACTATGGCCCGAACATACAATAAAGACGGGAATTTTATTTACTCACTATAAGGAAATAGTCTGGCTTTAATTAATTACTAATTACGAATTACTAATTACGAGCAACATCGACTGTGGTTTACCGGCATGAGATGAACATATATTTACCCATGTAACCACAAAAAACATCAGCAATAAACGCGCCAACCGACAATTCGTAATTCGTAATTAAACTACTCTTTCCTAAGCTCAGCAAGCATTTTATTAACCGGCACATAACCAGGCAGCATTTGGCCATCTTCTAATAAAATTGCCGGAGTGCCACGCACACCCAGTTCACGAGCCAGTTTCAAATGTTCAGCAATTGGATTGTCACAGGTTTTATCTTCAATTTCGCCACCTGCTTTTACAATATCCAGCGCCAGTTGCTGATCATCTGCACACCACACACTAACTGATTTTTTCATCGATGCACCACCTTTAAGCGGCATGAAGATATATCGAACCTCTATATTATTTTTCAGGTAATCAGGGACTTCATCATGCAAACGCCTACAGTAAGGACAATCGATATCAGTTATCACTGTTATGGTGCTTTCAACTTTTTCTGGTTTATACACCACCATATTGTCTGCCCCCAGTTTTTCCAGTACTGCAAGACGAATAGCTGATTTTGCCGCCTCACTTACATTTTTTCTGGTTTTCAGATCATACAGATCACCTTCAATCATGTAACGTGCATCAACGCTCATATACACCACCTGAGAGCCAACAATGACCTCATATAACCCTTCTATGGGCGTTGTGGATATTTTGGTGACTTCCACACTGGGCATGACCTTCGCCAAGGTCTGCTTTAACTTTTCGGTATTATCTACCTCGGCAGATACGGTAAAAGCCATTAATAAAGAAGAAAGCATTAATAGAGTAGAAGCGGATAATAAAGAGAATAATTTCATAAGTAGCACATGGGGACAATTAAAAGATATAAGCATATAACAAGACAGCATGCATTATAATTAATTCCATAAAATGTTGCCATATACAAATTGTTATAAGCGAAAAAAAACCACTCACTTTAGTGAGTGGTTTTTAATTCTACCTGTAAAAGCAAATACTTACGCTTTTGGATTAGGTTTGCGACGAACTGGTTTACGAGCTTTTGGTTTAAGAGCTTTATCAATTCTAGCCATTTCTTTCTTAGACCAGGTCTCCACAAACCGGGCAACAGCAGCTTCTTTCTTCTCGGCCATCTTAATTAAAAGAGCCTGACGTTTTCTGGTTGTTGCTACTTCAGCTTTTGCTTCAGCTATCGCAGATGCCGCCGCAACTACGCGGTCACGTAGTTTTTTCCTGGCTACAACAGCATTTTCTTTAGCCTTTTTCTTGCGCTCAGCAGTCACTTTTTTCTTCGCCGCTAATACTTTACGCTTAGCGGCTACGGCCTTTTTTTTTGCGGCAGTTGCTCTTTTTTTAACAGCGGCAGTCTTTTTCTTAGCTACAGCTTTCTTCTTAGCTACGGCTACTGCTGACGTTTTCTTAACACCCTTTTTCTTAGCTACCTTTTTTTGGGCTACTTTTTTCTTAACCACTTTTTTCTTAGCTACTTTCTTTTTAGCTATTTTTTTCTTAACGACCTTTTTCTTAGCTACTTTCTTTTTAGCTATTTTTTTCTTAACAGCCTTTTTCTTAACCACTTTGCGTTTTACTGGTGCTTTACGTTTAACCACTTTTTTCTTTGTAACTTTACGCTTTACTGGTGCTTTACGCTTAGCTACTTTTTTCTTTGTTGTTTTTTTCTTTGTAGTACGAGCCATCTTAGAAGTCCCCTTTTGTGAGTTACGTTCAAAAGTATAAAACTAAATTCTAATTTAGCAAACCTTTTTTTGTAAATTACAAATTTATTTTGTCAATTAAATAAATTACTTAAGTCTTATTTAATTTTTATTTTCTTGAAAATTTCAAATATTAAACATAATACCGTTTAAAAACACATTAAAACCTGAAACCTGTTTGTACAAAACCACCGACGGAATTATCAGTAAGCGTTGCCGCGATATCCAGGTTAAACCCTAACCAAAAACCTATACCTGCAGTGTATACAGTATCTTTAGCACCAGCAGAAATACCACCTGCTAAATTTTTTGCTGCACCAATACGCAGTTGCGCAAAATCAAATGCATTAAACTCAGCACCTGCTGCTATAAATTGTGTTTTTAAACCATCAAATGAATTATTTGCCAGTAATGGTTCATTTTCAATCAGGTCATAATCGATAGCCAGCGTTACAAAATTGTTATAGTAAGTAATACCAAAACGTGCTTCAGTGTCAAAATTTAATGTCTGACCACCAATATCAAAATCATCACTGATCAAGTTCCGAAAATTTAAACCTAATCGAATTGAGTTTGTCAGATCCATCGCCAGGCCTAAATCAATGGTGGTAAAGGTACCCAGGTCAACTTTATTTTCTTCATCAGTAACATTATCGAATCCTGCTGATGCAGTCAGGATAGATTCTTTAAATGTAAATGCCTGTAAATCGACCACTTTTGGTTTTACACCGATAGAAATTTTTCTGTCAAATAATATAAAATCTTTCGCAAAGGAAACACCAAACTCCGTAGCCACCACACCCTCTAAATTTAAAATATTAAACTGGTCACTGAGGATCTCATTCTGATCACAACCAGGGTCGTCTATTAAATTACAGGATAAATTCGTTACCGTACCCCCGGCAATGGCATCACTACGCACACTGACTGCCATTGCAAAAGAATCAAATGCCATACCCAAAGCAAGCAGACCGGTTATTTCTGGTGCAATTATTTTTCCTTCGACACCTCTGATAAGTAACCGCATTTCGGCTAAAGCCTTTATCTCGCCAGCAGTATCACCTGAACCTTCAGCAGCTTTTCTACGATTTTCGGCATCCTGAAAATCATCAATATCCGAAACCAAATCATCGTTATCTCTTACAAAAGCACCGATACCAATTAATAGTGAAAAATCATCCCCTGCTCGCTGATTGGTTAACATCGCCGGGTTTGCCCAGGCAGCCGTTGCCAGATCGGCAGTGGCGACAGAGACACCACCCATACCCAATGAACGAGCATCAAAGGTAAAAGGGATCGCATAAATTGCCTGAGAAAACACAGATAATGCAGCAATAGATAAAATTTTATTTTTAAGTTTCATAATATTCTTCTCACTAAGAGTCTAATGCTGATAAATGCCATCCAAAAAAGGCTGGCAAACATTGGAATATAAATACTTCCTGAAAATATAATCCAGGGCTTTGCGCGAACAAGATAGCGTGTAAATTCAACATCACTGTCATCACGACCACCGGGAGAGATCCTGTACCACCGCTGCATAAGATCTCTCCCGATGGTCGAGATGACGGTGATAGAAAAAATATCATCCATCATTTGGTTCGCGAACACCACGTCCATGTGGCACTGCTCGTGCATAGCACTCATAATCATATTAATGAGCATATATCATGCTTAACCAAATACAAGCATTCCTGTTAATATGTGCATTAACTAAATAAGAGAACTCTGCACACAAAAATTATGGCTGATACAGATAACCAACAACCAAGGCAAACCCCACCTTATGCAGGACTATTTCGGCGACTATTTGCGATTCTTTATGATAGTTTTTTATTAATCGCACTATTTTTTGTTTTTTTTATAATAGCAACAGCTTTAAACCAGTTTAAGGCAATTGAGCCTGACAATATTTTCTACTCTTTTTTTTCCTTTGCTGCGCTTTTCGGTCTGAGTTATTTGTATTTTGCCTGGTTCTGGATTCATGGTGGGCAAACTTTAGGGATGAAAACATGGCATATTCAAATACGGAGCACTGAAAATAGCATAAACTGGAAAACTGCAGCAATACGCTTTGTTTTCGCTATAGTTTCCTGGGTAATATTTGGACTGGGATTTTTATGGGCATTATTTGATAAAAAAAATCGCTGCTGGCATGATTTAATCAGCAACACTGTGCTGATTGACGTAAAAAATCGAAAATAATAGTTAATTTTAAGACACATGACGGGTTAAACCATGGTTTTGCTTTTCCATCCTTAGGTTCGTTGACAGCACATCCATGTGCTACTACTCATTAACACACACCATTTACAATTAATTCACCTTCCTCAAATAATACAAACTAATCACCGTCACCAGCATTAACGGCGCAGACGCACTGAGCAACGGTGAAATATTAACCGCCAGACCTAGATGATTAACCGAACGATTAAACACAAAATAAACAACACCAATAATTATCGCCAGCACAATGCGTTGACCCGCACCGCCACTGCGTGGTGTGGTTGCAAACACGATTGGCATGGCTATCATCAACATGACCAAACCGGTTAACGGGGTAAAGACTTTTATCCAGAATGACAACAGATATTCACTACTGTCCAGATTATTATTCTGTAAATAACGGCTATAAGTCAGCAGTTCCCTTGCGGACATGTCTTTCGCATCAAGCTCCAGCACGGCAAACAGTTCTAACAAAACAAGCCTCTTTAATATTAGCTGTTTTTTATGAGTGGTTTTTACACCTGAAACGGACAGCTCTGAACGTTTAACATTGCCGAGTACCCACTGATGATTTATATATTGCGCCTGCTCCGCATAACTCACAGAACTTAATTGTTGCCGGTCATCCGTCTCATAAAGATGTATGTGCTGTAATTGACGATCAGGTAATATTTTT
>CAZALW010000062.1:0-12861 GCA_964485705.1 uncultured Thiotrichaceae bacterium | reverse complement strand
CGTTCTTCGCGGACTAATGTTTTAAAAGTTTTTGACTGTCCGCTTTGACTGTCCGCTTTGACTGTCCGTTCAGTGTCGGTTACAGTCATTCAGTTTCTTTTATGCATTGCTATATCAAGCTTGGACTAATACACTTAATCAGAGGTTCTTTAAATACCAAAGGCATCCATCGTCCAGCTTGCACCACCAACCACTGCTTCTGGATGCTGCTGATGGACATGGTTTTCAATTTCAGCAACACGATAAAGTAAAACATCGACCATCAGCAATATCTCGCCGTGTGCTAAAGCATCGGTGAATTCTGTCAGATGCACATCCGGTATACGTACCACAAATTGTTGACCGGCAAAAAAGGTGATCAACATCATCGCCAGGGCAAAACCTGACCAGAACCATTCTGCTGTAGCCAGGCCGGCAATCAATAAAATTAATGCGACTGCAAATAGCAGCAAATTTGCGTTCCACAAAAATCGTTCAACACGAAATGCGGTATCTTTTTTCTGACGCTCAGTGGCTTCGGGCAAATTGTTGAGCTTGACTCCACGAGATATGGCATGCATGTGCCGTTCGGGAATGTTTTTTTTAATTAACTGATCCACCGCATGTTGTGCCTGCTTTTCATCAGGGAACAAAAAGAATAGTCGTCTCAACATGGCGCACCTCTCAGGGGCATTTTACAAGGGTACTGACTCTATAATTGCATATCCATTCTGGGCAAATAAGCCAGATTAATTGATTGATACTTATTAAGAGTAAGAATCTGGCGGCGGATGTCAATACTTAAATATCTTGAATAAAATCAGCCTTAAGCGTATCTTTAATCAGGATGTTTGTGTACTCCTTTGAAATTGCTAAGTTAAGTATGGTTAATGTTATAAAATCCGAGCATGATATTTTTTGAAGAAAGATGAGGTGTTATTATTTATGATAAACCAGAAAACTGATGTTGTGAGCCAATGACGTTACAACAAAAAAGACTAATCTGGCGAACAGCATTTTTTGTGTTATTCCTGCTGGCACCGATATTGGATATTTTTCGTTTTGATCTAAACCAGAATTATTTCATTATATTGTGGCAGCCGTGGCAATTGGGTATTGATGCTTCTCAGTCACCAATAGAATTATTCTGGAATGTGTCAACGCGCTTCCTGCTGCCGATTGTTACTGTTGTCGGCATCGGCGTGTTTATTTCATGGAAGTGGGGCAGGGTTTATTGCGGCTGGCTTTGTCCGCATTTTTCGGTCGTTGAAATGATTAACTCACTGATGCGCAGAGCCTCTGGCAAACTCTCTATCTGGGATAAAGAACCGTTGCCCGAAAAACAGCAGGATGGCACTTTGATAAAAACCAGTAAATTGTGGTGGCTGGCTACGGCATTTACGGTTTTGTTTTTTTCATTTGTGTGGGCGGTAGTGTTACTGACTTATCTGTTACCACCAACAGAGATATACAGCAATTTATTTAATGCCGCGCTGACTCGAAACCAGTTGCTGTTTATTTCTGTTGCCACTTTCCTGCTGGTTGCCGAATTTACTTTTGCACGACACCTGTTTTGCCGCTTTGGTTGTGCTGTTGGTTTGTTTCAGAGTCTGGTATGGATGGCTAATAAGAATGCGATGGTAGTAGGCTTTGATCGCAAGCGAGCAACGTCGTGTGTGAGCTGTGATAAATCCTGTGAGCATGCCTGCCCCATGCGTTTAAAACCACGCAGTTTGAAGCGCAACATGTTTACCTGTACCCAGTGCATGCAATGTGTACAGGCCTGTGAAAATGTGCAGGGCAATAATTCCGGCATTTCATTATTAAAAATGCTGGATCAGCATTGTGCGCATGATGCTTCTGATCGCGGTTTTGGTTACAGCCCCGATGTTCCTGACGGCTGCTTTACTATTGAAAATCAGAGTAAGAAAAACTGTGAGCATACTAACTAGCATGCTTGTCTGACATGAATTGGTGAGCCTGAGTAGAGCAGACACTTCTTACTCGCTCAGGTTTGATTCATACGTCCCTGAAGAAAGCATAATTGCCCAACTGTGAAAACACTATTGATCAGGCTACCGTGTTTTCTCAATCAACGCATAAGCAGAGTGATTATGAATCGACTCAAAGTTTTCTGATTCTACTGTGTAGGAAAGGATGCGTTCATCAATGTTTAATTGATGCGCAATGTCACGCACCATATCTTCGACAAATTTCGGGTTATCGTAGGCGCGTTCGGTAACGATTTTTTCGTCTGGGCGTTTTAGCAGACCGTATAGTTCACAGGAAGCCTGTGCTTCAACCAGGTCGATAATTTCTTCTACCCAGATAAAATCTTCAGTTTCGACATTAACGGTGACGTGAGAGCGTTGATTGTGCGCGCCTCGATCGGATATTTTTTTCGAGCAGGGGCATAAACTGGTGACCGGTACCACCACTTTTATGTTGATTTTATTTTCGCCATTTTTATGTTCGCCAATAAAACTCACCTGGTAATCCAGCAAGCTTTTTACGCCGGAAGCAGGGGCGGTTTTATTAACGAAGAAATGGAAGCTCATTTCAATATGACCGACTGCGGCGTCAAGCAGACTGGTCATTTCGGTTAACATGCTCTTGAACGAGTCAACAGTGATTTCCCATTCCTGATTGTTGAGAATTTCAACAAACCGTGACATGTGGGTGCCTTTGAAATTATGTGGCAAATCAACATACATATTAAAGTTAGCGATGGTGTGTTGAGTCTGCCCGGCGCGGTCTTTTACCTGTATAGGGTGGCGGATATCCTTGATGCCTACTTTATTGATGGCGATTGCGCGGGTGTCTGCGCTACTCTGAACATCGGGTAAGGTGCTGGTGGTTACGGGTTTTTTTTCAAGGGTATCGGTCATTTTTCATTCTCTTAATGTAACTATTCAGATAACCCCTGAAAACCGCCAACTCTGCGTTAAAAAATGGACGTTTACACCTGTAAACTCACATTTTTCGCCTTGATCTGACGATTTTCAGGAGTGATCTGAGCAGTTACTCTCTGTTTTGACTACTCGCTTAGTAGTAATCTCTTAATCTTGACTACTTATTAATTTTGATTCATTGCTGAGTAGTATCTTCACTATAACGAACGCAGGCACGTTCAGTTTCCCAAAGTGTAAGCGCAATGACTTTAATACTGTCACTGTTTATACGGTCTGAAATGGCTTTGTACATGTACGCTGCGATATTTTCTGCTGTCGGGTTTATTTGTTTAAACGGCTCAAGGTCATTCAGGTAACGGTGGTCGAGTTCACCGCCGACTTCATTGGCGGCCTGTTTCATGACTTTGAAATCAATCGCCATGCCGACATCATCAAGTTGGCTGGCCACTGCTTCTAATTCAACCTTCCAGTTGTGGCCGTGCATACGACTGCATGCACCGGGATAGCCCCGTAATGTATGCGCTGAAGCAAATTCAGTCACTACTTTCAGCTGGTAGCGTGCCGCCATTGTCAATGTACCCCTGGATTTATTTGAAGCGTAATACCTGAGTAAAACAGTAGGGTATTTTATCCTTTTTTTACTGCATAAGCAATTTCGTTAACTCGATTCTGTATGCTTTGTAACATACCGTCTTTATCAAGTCGCCAGTCAGCGTGCAATTCTTCAGGTTGACCGTGGTTGATTAGTTCGTCAGGGAAACCAATATGGAGAATGTTAATGGGTGGCCGGTTTGCGGCAGGATGGTGTGCATTGAGATATTCGGCAACGGCGCTGCCGGCGCCACCAGCGATGGCATTATCTTCGATGGTGACAAGCAGGTCGTGTTGTTTGATTACATTGTCGATGGTTTTTGTGTCCAGTGGTTTGACAAAGCGCATGCTGTAAACGCTGGCGTCGAGTTCTTCAGCTACTTCCATTGCGGTGGATAACAGGGTGCCGAAAACCAGCAGAGCAATCCGGTTTCCTCTGTTATTTCCGCTACTATCTCCGCTACTACTTCCGCTACTACTTCCGCTACTATCCGCACCCTGCCTTTTTTGTTCCGCCTGACCAAATGGCAGTGCTTTTAGTTTGTCTGACAGCTTTAGACCGGTTGCTGAGCCACGGGGATAACGTACCGCACTGGGGCCATCATGCAAAAATGCGGTGGTTAATAATCCACGGCACTCAGCCTCGTCACCTGGTGTCATTACTACCATGTTCGGAATGCAGCGTAAAAAGCTGATGTCATAAGCACCGGTGTGGGTGTGGCCATCGCCGCCGACGATGCCGGCACGATCAATGGCAAATACCACCGGTAAATTTTGCATGGCAACATCGTGAATCAGTTGATCGTAAGCGCGTTGCAGAAAAGTTGAGTAAATAGCAACCACCGGTTTTAAGCCATCACAGGCCATGCCTGCAGCCAGTGTTACCGCGTGTTGTTCGGCAATGCCAACATCAAAATAACGTTGTGGAAACTTTTTGGAGAACGCGACCAGTCCAGAACCTTCACGCATTGCCGGGGTGATGGCTACCAGGCGTTCATCGTGTGTTGCCATGTCACATAACCAGTGACCAAAAACTTCGGTGTAACTGGGCGGTTTTTTGCTTTTGCTTGCTGTTGTTGATGTTGCTATGCCAGTGTTTAAATCAAATGCGCTAACACCGTGGTATTTAATTGGGCAGTCTTCAGCCGGAGAATAGCCTTTGCCTTTTTGTGTTCTAATATGCAGCAATCTGGGGCCGCTTTGATGATTGATGTTTTTTAATACGGGAATCAGCGTGTCCAGATCATGACCGTCAACCGGGCCAAAATAATGAAAACCCAGTTCTTCAAAGAGGGTGCCGGGTGCGACCATGCCTTTGACATGTTCTTCGGTGCGCCGTGCCAGCTCCAGCGCTGGCGGGATATTCTCTAGCACCTTTTTGCCACCTTCTCTTAGGGTAGAAAACAGGTCACCGGATAAAAGCCGGGTAAGATGGTTAGATAACGCCCCGACATTGGGCGAAATCGACATGTCATTGTCATTGAGGATGACCAGCAGATTGGCATCACTGTCACCGGCATGGTTGAGTGCTTCAAATGCCATGCCAGCGGTCATCGCTCCGTCACCAATGATGGCAACACAATGGCGATTTTCCTTGAGTTGTCTGGCAGCAATGCTCATGCCCAGCGCAGCAGCAATCGAGGTACTTGAGTGGCCGGTACCAAAAGCATCATATTCACTTTCTTCACGTTTGGGAAAACCGGCAATGCCGCCTTTTTGACGCAAGCCGACCATTTTTTCTCGACGACCGGTGAGAATTTTGTGTGGATAGGTCTGGTGGCCGACATCCCATATTAAACGATCGTAGGGTGTATTAAACACGTAATGTAATGCCACCGTGAGTTCGATGGTGCCCAGACCGGCTGATAAATGCCCACCGGTTGAAGATACGCTCTCCAGTAAAAACTCACGTAGCTGACGTGATAGTTCTTTTAGTTGCAGGTGGCTGAGTTTGCGTACGTCTGCAGGTGAGTTTATTGACTCCAGTAGTGACCGGTTTGTTTCAGCAATAGACATGGCAGATAGTCATGGGGCAGAGAGTATATTTATGGGGCATGAGTTACAGAAATTCCTTATTCATTAAAACTGTCGTTCAACAATATAAGCGGATAACAGGCGCAAACTATCCGCTTTATCGCTCAATGGTTCAAGGTGTTTGAGAGCTAACTGATGTTGCTCCAATGCCAGTTGTCTGGATTGCTCCAGTCCAATGATTGCTGGAAAGGTGGGTTTTTCCTGAGCCTGATCCGAACCCTGTGGTTTGCCCAAAGTTTCGGTATCACCGATAACATCAAGAATATCGTCCTGAATCTGGAATGACAGACCAATGCACTGTGCATATTTACTCAGGCAATCAATTTCCAGCGGTGTAATGCTTTTTTTGCACATACCACCTAACAGGATGCTGGCTCGAATCAAAGCACCCGTTTTCAGCTGGTGCATGTGTTCCAGCTGTCCAAGATTAAGCTGCTTACCCACCGATGCCAGATCAACCGCCTGGCCACCTGCCATGCCATGTGCACCACTGGCTTCGGTTAACAGACCTAACATTTTTATCCGGCGTTTTGCAGATAATTCTTTGTGTTTGTTTTTTGCCAGGATTTCATAAGCCAGTGCCTGCAACGCATCACCGGCTAATATGGCAGTCGCTTCATCAAATGCTTTGTGACAGGTTGGACGACCGCGGCGCAGGTCGTCGTTATCCATCGCTGGCAGATCATCATGAATTAATGAGTAGGCGTGAATCATTTCCACTGCACAGGCGGGAATATTCATTAAGTCAGTGGTTATGTCAGTCACACCAACCGCTTCGCCAGCAGCATACACCATTGCCGGGCGAATACGTTTACCGTCACCCATAACTGAATAACGGATGGCTTCCGCTAAATTATGTTCGGGTGGATCATCTGCTGGCAGGTATTTATTTAAAGCAGTATTTACACGCTTCTGGTAGCTATCCAGGCGGGATTGGAATTCATGTATGGGCATCAGTCGCTCAGGTTTATGTCTTGTTCGAGTAATTTGCCGTTTTTTTCAACAAGTTGCTTGATTTTCAACTCGGCATTTTGCAAAGCTTGCTGACACTCCGCGCTTAAAGCAATGCCTTTTTCAAACCGTTTGAGTGACTCTTCCAGACTGAGATTGCCTTGTTCCATTTCATCGACCAGGGTTTCGAGGTCGGTTAATGCTTTTTCAAAATTGGGGGTCTTTTTAGCCATGGCGCATTTTAGCAAAAAAATACGCACGCTATCCGTAAACGAAGATAAATATATGCAAATGTTTTGCAAGGGGAAAAGATTTTGTGTGTGTAAAGTTGCGTGCACTATCACCCTTAGGTTCGTAAGTGCTACAGCCTTGTAGCACTACTGTGGGAAAGTATTATTGGATTTGATTTTTATAGATGGCCTTCATAGTGCAATAGCTGTATCAATCAGCTCGCTAACTCGCTGCACCGCAATAATATCCAGACCTTCAATAGTTTCGCCTTTTCTGGGCATATTGGCTTTGGGGATGATAGCGGTTTTAAAGCCGTGTTTGGCGGCTTCTTTAAGACGCTCCTGACCGTTAGGTACGGGGCGAATTTCACCTGCTAAACCAATTTCGCCAAAGGTGAATACATTGTTGGGTAAAGGTTTATTCCGGAAGCTTGAAAGTGCGGCAAGTACCAGCGCAGTGTCGGCAGAGGTTTCGGTGAGACGCACACCGCCGACAATATTGATAAACACATCCTGGTCAAACATGATGATACCGGCGTGTCGGTGCATCACGGCGAGCAGCATATTTAAGCGGTTGGGGTCTAAGCCTAAGCAAACCCGTCGCGGGTTGCTGCCGTGGCTTTCATCCACCAGTGCCTGTAATTCGATAAGCAGTGGACGGCTGCCTTCACGGGTAACAGTGATGATGCTGCCAGGTACGGGTTGCTCGTGGCGTGATAAAAAAATGGCGGAGGGGTTGCTGACGGTTTTTAAACCTGCATCGGTCATGGCAAAAATGCCGAGTTCGTTGACTGCACCAAAGCGGTTTTTTATGGCGCGAATCATGCGGTAACGTTCACCGGGATCACCTTCAAAATACAATACGGTGTCGACCATGTGTTCCAGCACACGCGGGCCGGCAAGTGTGCCTTCTTTGGTGACATGGCCGACCAGAAATAATGCGGTGCCGGTTTGTTTGGCAAAACGCACCAGTTGCGCGGCACTTTCTCGAACCTGTGCCACACCACCGGGGGCAGATTGCAGTGCTTCGGTATAAATGGTTTGAATGGAATCAATAACCATGACTTTTGGTTTTGAGTCACTGCCCAAGCCAGTAACCATGGTGATAATGTTTTCTACACAGGTTTCGGAGAGTAATTTAAAGCATTTGTCATTCAGCCCCAGACGATGCGCACGCATGGCTATTTGTTGCAGTGATTCTTCGCCAGTCACATACAGGCAGGGCAGGAACTCACTCAAGCTGGCAAGAGTTTGGGTTAACAGGGTTGACTTGCCAATACCCGGGTCGCCACCAATCAAGGTGACAGAGCCATGCACCAGACCACCGCCAAGCACTCGATCCAGTTCGCTGATTTTAGTTGGTGTTCGCATTTCAGCGTGCATTGGAATGTCTTCTAATGCCTGAATTTTGGCATGGCCTTTTTTACCGGCAAAACCCTGACGATTGTTGGTGGTAATGGCAGCGATGGCTTCTGTCATGGTATTCCACTCGCCACAGTCACTGCATTGCCCTGCCCATTTTGATGCTATTGCACCGCAGGCATTACAGCTATATTGAATTTTTGTTTTAGCCACGTTTTTTTATAATGGAGAATGGAGAGTGAAGAATGGAGAGTTACGTGTTACGCGATATGAGTGGTTAATAAAACGCTTACAAAAAGTAGAACGGTTAGTAAAAACCAAAGAACAACCCAAAATCACTAAATTTTCAATTTTCAATTTTCAATTTTCCATTATTAATTGCTTTTCTAACTCTCGCCGTTTGTACTGCATTGTTGGTGGTACGCGTTATTTCAATGGTGTAACCATCAATCATCAAACTGGTGCCGTTTTGTGGAATAATTTCCATGTGTTCCAGAATTAAGCCATTCAGGGTTTTTGGGCCATCGGTGGGCAGCGACCAGTTTAATGCACGGTTAATCTCCCGGATGTGGGTATTGCCGTCAATCTGATAACTATCGTCCTTCCGTTTGTGGATACCCGGCTTGCGCGTGGGCGAATCGGTGGTGAACTGACCAACGATTTCTTCCAGAATATCTTCCAGTGTGACCAGACCCTGAATACTGCCGTATTCATCAACCACCAGTCCGGAGCGACGGCGGTTATTTTTGAAATTTAATAACTGACGGGTGAGCGAGGTGCCAGCCGGAATAAAATACGCTGAGGCAATCAGCCCTTTAAGTGTTTTCTGGTTGAGTTCATCGCGTGAGAATATATTAAGCACTTTTCGTAAATGTAAAACACCGATGACGTTATCAATACTGTCATGAAACACAGGCACACGGGTGCGCTGGCTGTGGGTGATTTGATGCACAATGTCATTCCAGTCATCATTTAAGTCGATGCCAGTGACTTCATTGCGTGGAATCATAATGTCTTCCACGCTGACCTGTTCCAGGTCGAGAATGCCCAGTAACATGTTTGAGTGTGCCTGTGGCATAAAGTGTTCGGCTTCGATGACGACAGCGCGTAACTCATCAGCATTGAGTTCGTGTTTTACCTCTCTGTCAGCATGAACACCGAACAGGCGTAAGATACCATTTGAAAAAATATTGACCGACCAGACAAAGGGGTAAAGCGGTGCGGCAATGAGGGTATAAAAAAATGCTGCCGGAAAGGCGAGTTTTTCAGGTTTTAATGCCGCCAGCGTTTTAGGCGTGACTTCGGCAAAAACCAGGATAATAAAGGTTAATACGAAAGGGGCAATGACCAGACCGACTTCACCATAAAGTCGTAATGCGATAACAGTGGCAAGGGTCGCAGCAAAAATATTAATGATATTATTGCCAAGCAGAATCAAACCCAGTAACCGGTCTGGTCGCTTGAGCAATTTAAGCGCAAGTTTTGCGCCTTTATGACCTTTGTCAGCCAGACTTTTTGCACGATAACGATTGAGTGTCATCAATGCTGTTTCTGAGCCGGAAAAAAATGCGGAAAAGACGATTAGTACAGCAAGGGTGATAAATAGTGTACTAATGGATAGTTCGTTCAAGCAGAAAAACCTCTGGTTCGTCCCCTTATCCGTAAACAACGCATCCCTGTGCCATTGCTCAGTAAAATTGTTTGTGCGCTGGTAGCAATACCGATGGCTTTTTTCAGGGTCATGTTAGTAATACTTCTATCGCAAATTTGCTGCCGAAATAGGCCAACATCAGGCTGATAAAGCCGGCTAACGTCCAGCGTACAGCCGTGCGCCCACGCCAGCCGAGCCGCCAGTGTCCTATCAATAAAGTCAGAAACACCAGCCATGCCAGTATCGATAAAATAGTTTTGTGTGCCAGATGCTGTGCGAACATGTTATCCAAAAAAACCAGCCCGCTACCCAGGGATATGGTTAATACGATGAAGCCAATCAGCACTACCTCAAACAGGATGGCTTCCATGTTTTTTAATGGTGGCATTAGCTTGATCAGCCCGCCGGGCTGGTGGGCACGCAGAAATCTATTTTGCACCGAGAGCAAAATTGCCTGTAAAGCGGCCAGTGCCAGCAGGCTATAGGCGATAATTGAGGTTATTATATGAAACACCAATGCGGGTGAGCTGTCAGCTTCAACCAGATGAAAGCTTCTGCCGCCAAAGTCAAATAACATGATGATGACGGCTAGTGGTAGCAGGATAATTGCCAGTATTTCAACCGGGTGTCGCCAGGCTGCTATTAAGGCGAATAAAACACTGAGCGCCGCGACCAGTGACTTGATGTTGTCCAAACCTAAATTGATGCCGGCTGCTGTGTGTATGCTGCTATACAGTAACAGCATGTGCAAAAGAAAACCGGCAACACCAATAACGAGGATTTGTTTTTTGGTTAGCGCACTTGTCTTTTTTGTGGCTTGTTGTCCTGCTTTCTTGATGTGTATAAACAATAAAGCAGAGCATGTAAAATAAAGAAAGATGGCGCTAAAGCTTAAGATGTGATTTTCCATACTGAATTTGTGTTGTTCTATACTGACTGAAAATGAGTAATAATAAAAAGTTTGCCAACCATTTGCCAACCAGGATTGAGGTTTGTTTCTCCTTTGCTCGACATAATATCATATAGTTGCCTGAATACTCTTTGAATTCGATGATAAAATATCAGATATTATGTCAAATTTTATCAGTAAATAGACAAAGAAGTTGCTTTGCTAATTCGTTATAATTCCCTTTCTATAAACTAGCCAGAGTGTTTCGCAGGAAAACGCTGGCTAACTTTTTTATCAGCAGGTAAACCATGTTTGATGGACTAAGTGACCGCCTTGCCAGTACTGCACAGAAATTGCGTGGTGAAGGTCGATTAACCGAAACTAATATTCAGGATGCATTGCGTGATGTCCGCATGGCCTTATTGGAGGCCGATGTTGCGCTGGCTGTTGTGCGCAGTTTTATTGATGATGTGAAACAACGTGCCCTGGGTGAAGAAGTATTAACCAGCCTGAAACCGGGTCATGTCTTTATCAATATTGTTCAGGAAGAGCTGGTTAAAGTGATGGGGGAGCAAAATGAGCAGCTTGATCTAAGCGCTCAGCCGCCCGCAGTTGTGTTAATGGCGGGTCTGCAGGGTGCGGGTAAAACCACCACTGTTGCCAAACTGGCAAAAATGCTCAGTGAAAAGGAAAAGAAAAAATCGCTGCTGGTGAGTTGTGATATTTACCGACCCGCGGCGATAAAACAGCTAGAGACCCTGGCAGCACAGGTAGGTGCAGAGTTTTTCCCCAGCAATACCGAACAAAAACCTGTTGATATAGCGAAAGCCGCGCTGGATTATGCACGTAAGCATTATATCGATGTAGTGTTGGTGGATACCGCCGGTCGTTTGCATATTGATGAACGGATGATGGCAGAAATTAAAGCCATCCATGCTGCGGTGAATCCGGTAGAAACTCTGTTTGTGGTCGACAGCATGACCGGTCAGGATGCCGCAATTACCGCAAAAGCATTTAATGAAGCACTGCCCTTAACCGGTGTAGTGCTGACTAAAACTGATGGTGATGCCCGTGGCGGCGCGGCTTTATCGATTCGACAGATTACCGGCAAGCCGATTAAATTCATGGGCTCCGGTGAAAAAGTGGAAGCACTTGAAGCTTTCCACCCGGATCGTGTGGCATCACGTATATTGGGCATGGGTGATGTGCTTTCGCTGGTGGAAGAAGTCACGCAGAAAGTTGACCATAAAAAAGCCACCAGACTGGCGAAAAAAATTCAGAAAGGTAAAAGTTTTAATTTTAATGATCTCAAAGAACAGTTTGAACAAATGCAAAATATGGGCGGCATGGCTGGTTTAATGGACAAACTGCCCGGTATGCCGGGTATGGCTGATAAGCTCAAAGACAAAGTCAATGATAAAGAAATGAGCCGAATGGTTGGCATTATCAATTCCATGACACCTAAAGAAAGAGCCTTCCCGGACATCATCAAAGGCTCACGAAAACGCCGCATAGCCGCCGGTTGTGGTCTGCAGGTGCAAGACGTAAATCGCCTCATCAAGCAGCAAATGCAGATGAAGAAAATGATGAAAAAAATGTCCAGAGGTGGCATGGCAAAAATGATGCGTGCCATGAAAGGCGGTGGTGGCATGCCACCGGGAATGGGTGGGCCCGGTGGTATGGGTTTTTAGATAGATATTGACAGTGTCGACAAGTATAATTAGCACTGTAAAACGTTGAATAAATTAACCTGAAACAGGGACTAATGCCAAATAAACCACCGATTGCGCCTACTCGCAAACTTTTTATTAAAACCTTTGGATGCCAGATGAATGAATACGATTCATCACGCATAACCGATGTCCTTGCGGAGTCTCATAATCTTGAACTCACCAGCAATGCCTGCGATGCCGATGTGTTGCTGCTGAATACCTGTTCGATTCGAGAAAAAGCACAGGAGAAGGTATTCTCTCAGCTTGGTCGCTGGAAAAACTGGAAAAAAGATAAACCCGATTTAGTGATTGGTGTCGGTGGTTGTGTTGCCAGTCAGGAAGGCGCAGAAATTCAAAAACGGGCGCCTTACGTTGATATGGTGTTTGGCCCGCAAACTATTCATCGTTTGCCACAAATGCTGTCTAATGTGAGTAAAACACATAAAAAAGTGGTTGATATCAGTTTTCCCGAAATTGAAAAATTTGATTGTATGCCGCAGCCAAAAGCAGATGGTCCAACCGCTTTTGTTTCGATTATGGAAGGTTGCAG
>CAZALW010000061.1:0-13121 GCA_964485705.1 uncultured Thiotrichaceae bacterium | reverse complement strand
TAAAAAATGTGTAGCAGCTAAAGCCTTGCACTAAAGTGCATAGTTTTGACTAGCGAACCGAGAGACCAATAAAGGTTTTATAGGTCGGAATAAAGCTTTGCTGTTTATATTAACGCTATCACTTATTCAGATCTGCTTAAAAAAACAAAAAATATTTTCTTTGCGCTTTTTTCGCGTCTTTTGCGTTCTTCGCGGACTAAATCTTTTCAGCTTTGGCAACGTCCGCAAAGTGTCGTTTTTACTCGCCCGCACGAAATATTAAAATGTTAGTTTTTGACTGTCAGGCCGCCAATTCCTGAACCATGCTAACCATAGCATCAACATCCAGGATACTGGCTCTGGCACCATTAATGCGCACTCTCTGCGCAACCATCGGATGATCTTTATGATCTTCAGTATCCCTTGTAAATTGCCCGCGAGCGAAGTGACTGACATGAGGCACACCTGACATCACCAAACCTAAGTATGGACTCTCAACATTCTCTCCATTTTTACCTACCGCATAAAGCACAACTGCCTGTGTATTCAAATTCACCTTGGAAACTTTATCACCCGCCGCCACTTCAAAAGATAATAATGGCACTTCCTCACCACGCCAGTTCATCTTGCCCAAAAACCATTCTGGTGTGTTTTCACCTGTGCTAACTTCTTTGACAGAAATTATTTCAGCAACTAAAGCGTTGGGGATAATCACATTCTCCTTACGAAGAGTAAAAATAACGCATTTAATTTGTTCTGTACCATCAACCATTGGTTATTCTCTTTGTTGAATTATAAATTGAGAGTGGAAAAATGGAGAATTAGAATAACAAGCTGATCACATTTGTTTTTGACTTTCATTTTTCACTTTTCACTTTTCGTTTTTCATTGTCCTTTTAATAAGCGGTATGTAAAATTTCATTAATGTTCCTTAACAGATCATCTTCCTGAAATGGTTTGCCTAAATATTGATTTACGCCAATCTCCATTGCTTTTTCTTTATGCTTGGCACCCGTTCTTGAGGTAATCATAATAATAGGAATGTCTTTCAAGCGTGAATCATTACGCACAAAGTTTGCCACCTCGAAACCATCCATGCGCGGCATTTCAATATCCAGTAACATCAGGTCTGGAATATTATCCTGCAACTTACTGGTTGCATCAACGCCATCTTTTGCAAGCACAACATCGATACCATAGCGTTTAAGCATACGCTCTGTAATCTTGCGAATAGTAATTGAATCATCAACAACCATGATTGTTTTCTTGGTGTCGATTTCGATCTCAGCTTCGACCGCAGTTTCAGCAGACGTATGAGACTTAAACAGGCTTTCGGCTGCAACTAGTGCAGACATTTCCAGAATAAGCACCACGCGACCATCGGCAAGAATGGTCGCACCAGCAATACCACGTACCGCACCAATCTGCATACCGACCGGTTTAACCACAACTTCACGTCTACCTAACATGTCGTCTACATGCAAAGCAAAATGTTGATCACCCACACGTACAAGTAAAACTGGAAATAACTGCAGATGTTTAGAGTAATCTGGTTGATGCCCTGTTAATAAACCACCCAGATGTTTTAATTCAAATTCAACGCCATTAAATTCATAAAGACTATTATTACTGTCATAAAAACCTTGCAGCTCATAACCGGTCATGCGCACAACGCCCTCAATGCTTGCCAGTGGCACTGCAAATACATCTTCACCGGCTCTTACCAGTAGCGCCTGATTAATCGCCAGCGTCAATGGCAGGCGAACAGTAAATTCAACCCCCTTGCCTTGCACGGTATTAATATCAAGCACGCCGCCAAGTTGCTTAATTTCACTATCTACAACATCAAGACCAACGCCACGACCTGAAACCTGCGTTACCTCCTCAGCAGTACTAAAGCCAGACTGTAAAATAAATTGCAATGCATCATGATCAGACAGTTTTGTATCCGCTGTTATCAAACCCTGTTTAATCGCCTGTTTTCGAACTTTGTTCGCATTGATACCCGCACCATCGTCTTTTATATTGATGACTACATCTGTACCCTGACGATCAACTTTTATTATAATTTTTCCTGTTTCATTTTTACCAACAGCCTTGCGCACTTCCGGTTCTTCAATACCATGCGCCACAGCATTACGTATTATGTGTTCCATTGGCGCAATAATACGATCCAGCACGGTACGATCAACCTCACTGTTTTCACCAATAATTTCAACCTCAACTTCCTTGCCTAATTCTCTTGCTATCTGCCGGACAATTCTACGCAAGCGTGAAGACAGGCCACCAAAACGAACCATCCTGGTTCGCATTAAGCCTTCCTGCAAATCTGTACTTACCCTTGATTCCTGCCGCAGTAAGGTTTCTGAGTCACGAGTAATATCAATTAAAATCTCGTTAATGCTATCAACATCTGCCGCTGTTTCACTTAAACTTCTGGTCAGTTGCTGTAAAGTGGAGTATTGATCCATTTCCAGCGGGTCAAAATCATCATCATAGTTATCAGATTGCGTTTCATAACCTGAACGAATTTGAATCTCTGTTTCAATTTCAAGCTTTCTTAATTGCTCTTTTAAGCGTACAACTGTTTGGGTTAATTCTGAAAGGTTAAAACCAAAGTCTGTAATCTGTTTACCCATGCGCGCATGGTAAATATTAACTTCACCGGCATAGTCAACAAGATTGTTTAATAAGTCGGAGCGAACCCGTATCTGCTCTTGTGAATCCTTGAAATTAACATCACTAGCACGCTCCCCCCAATGCGGACGCTCTTCTGGTTTTTGTTTCTTACTTTCAGCTTTATCATGCTCTACTTCATCGGGCACCAATGACAGATTATTTATTTCACTGTCATCACTCGCTTCTTCATCTCCAGCCTCTGTATCGTTAACCCATGTATCACTAAGAGATGGCAACTCACTTTTAGGTAACAGCAGAGAAATATCTATATCTTCAAGTTCTTCATCATCCTCAGACTCTAACTCACTCAACTCGATATCAAAACGTTCAATTGCACGCTTTTCTTCAATTTCACCGTGCATTAACTTCTCAATACGGGCATTCAGCTCGATTGTTGATGATAGTGGCTGCCGCTTTTTAACCTTAAGCAGCATATTTGTTAATGCATCCAGTGATTCCTGCAACAGGTCAAAAAATATTTTATCTATTTTAACTTTTTCAAAGCTGACCATATCCACAAGCGATTCCAGCTTATGTGTTAAATCACCAACAGGGATTAAATCAGCCATACGCGCACCGCCTTTCAAGGTGTGCATATTTCGTTGCAGTTGCTGTATACGCTGCGTGGAGTTTACTGAGCCTGGCTCGGTTGTTTTAATCTCGTTTAATGCGTACTCACAGTTTTCCAACAATTCCTCGGCTTCTTCAAGGAATATATTGATAAGTTCGTCGTCAATATCACCATAAGGCATCTCTTCATTCTGACTGCCTGTTGTGCTGCCACTGATGTCACTTCTATCTTCAAACTCATCACTAATGTCATCTAAAGCATCATCTGAAGCGTCAACTGACGATAAATCAATACTATCAATGGAATCCTCATCGCCTGAAGCGCCCTTCGACTCATCAACAATAGTGAAAGCCCTGTCTTTAGATGACATGTCTTTAAATGGCGCGGCTTCAACTGGAACCTCTTCAACTTCACTATGTTCTGTTACGTTTGCTTCTGTCGTTTCTGCCGAAGTTAGATTATCATGGGTTAAATTATCATAGACAAGATCATCCTGAGCTAGATTATCCTGTAACGACTGTTGCAATTGTGCCTGTATTTCCTGTTGAACAATTTTATGTATTTTGTCATATAAGGCTTTATTGCTGACAGGTAGCTGACCCTTTTCAACCGCAGCCAACATGCCACTAATCGCCTGCTCAAGTTCCTTGAAAACAAACACAACATCATTGGGAATATTTTCTTCTGTGCTTTCCTGGCGTACTTTTACATATTTTTCGGCTGCACCACTTAATTCGGCAATGGCTGCCACTTCAGCCGTACGCGCGCTTCCATATAAAGTATGAAAAACACGCAATAAATTTTTGTCGGCTTTTAACAGCTGGCTTTTTGTTTCACTTTCGTGAATTAACTGCCTGATTGTTTCAACATAACCCTGACTTTCATCATAATAAATTTTTAACAACATCGGATCGATATCAAGCGCATCTTCCGTGACACTGTCAATATCTTCATCAATTATTATTTCAAATTCATGGTCAGCATCAGCAGGCTCAATGGGCATTTCACTACTGATAGAGCTATCGACATCAATTAAACTTATGTCGACTGTATCTGTGTTTTCTATATCAAGCTCTTCTACTATGGAATCATCATCAGTTAGCCCAACACCACCTGTTGTGTCTTTTATTAACTCTTCTATGGCTTCATCTTTCTCTTCTGCAGAAACTTCAGCTACGGTTATTTCTTCAACTAAAGCTGTATCATCTACAACATTATCTTCAAGTTCGTTCGAGCTTTCTTCAATTTCTTGCAAGACAACGCTGTCATCCTCGCTGTTGTTATCAAGCTCCAGCTCTGCAATATCCTGAACGGAAAAATCAAGCACTTCGATGTCATCATCAAAGTCATCCATCTCGCTACTACCGATTACAATGTCGCTTACAACATCATCTTCAATATTAACGTCATCAACAAGGTGAATTGTTTTGTCGCCAATATTATCATCAAAATCAACAACTTCACTGCCACTTTCATCAACTGTTTCAGTCGAAACGTGACGATCTTCGGCAAGAGCATCTGCTAATGACATTAACTGAGCCAGGTTATCAATGGGCTCACGATTCCCCTGTAGCTGTTCGATTAACTGCGGCAGGACGGCAAGCGCTTCATCTAACACATGAAATAAAGACTCACTTGCGGTAATTTTTTTATCAATGAAGTGATTGATCAAGTTTTCAAATTTCCATGAAAACTCACCTATCATCTCAGCGCCCAGGAGTCGACCGCTACCTTTTAATGTATGAAAGCCACGACGCATTACTGCCGGCGCTTCTTCATCATCGTTGTTTACTCTCCATTGTGGCAGGTACTCATGTAACTCACCTAAAATTTCTACCGCTTCCTCAATAAAGATTTCGACAATTTCTTCATCAGCATCATCAGCAAGAACCGAATATTTCGTGATGTCCTGCAGCTCAATAGCCTGTGGCACTGCAGCGGTGTCTGGCATCGTGTCAGCTTCAGCCTGTTTTGTTTCTTCTGACTCTTCTGCAGCGCCCTCTCTGTCTATCGTAGTATCTTCAGCTTCACCTTTCTGTTCTCGCAGACTATAAAACGTTGTTATCTCTTCAAGCTTATGCGCTGCCTCATCACCAGTATTTAAACCCTGCTCTACACCAGGCCGACCTTCTGACAAGGCTTCAAAGAAGTATTCAATCGAAGTCACTACGTCCGCGACAGTATCCTGTTCGTTGTCATTTACCTGATGATTGTTATTTAATAAGGCAACACGTATAAAGTTCTGTAATTTTTCAATTTGAGATTCCACACGTTCTAATGGCAGCATCATCGAAACACCACGAACTTCTTCCAGGCGGTTTAGAACAATATCCAACTGTTCTTTATCACCAATACCTGAAGTATAAGACAGGATCGCTTCCTTGGCTTCACTGAAATTTTTCAAGCCTTCAGCGACAACCGTACGCACTACCTGACGGTACTCTGATGCAGGAACAGACTGTTTCTGTTTATATGTATCAGGGTTCATATCAACAAACCCGGAACGTGAATCGATATAATCTTTAAGTTCTGCTTCAGCGTTTAACAGCTCTGAAGCAATATCAAGCACAATCGGGTCACTGATTTCACCATCACCTTTTGCCATACTTTCCAGCACCGCACGCTGTTCCATTAATGACTGACGCGTAGCCCCCATACCCAACATGCCGTATGTATCAGCAATTTTCCCTAACTGCTCGGCAACAGGAAAAAGTTGTTCAATATCCTGCTCACTGCTTTGCATAAACAGTTCCAGAATATCTTTAACCTTCATTAGGTCTTCTGTAATGCCTTTTGATACAGTATCAAAAAGATCAGCATTTAAGCCGCCAATGGCAGTGTGTTCACCTGCTTCCTGAGGAATTAAGTCGGATAAATGATAGGCTTGTTTGACTTCAGTAATTAATTTACTGTCTACTGTACAAAGTCCCACATAATAGAGAGTATTTTTAACAAGCTCTTTTGAGTATTGCCTGGAAAAATTTTCTTCACCTTTATCAAGGATGTGTTTTAGTTGTCTGTCAACCGTAGCTAAAAGCATTTTGATACTTATATTGCTATCAATACCCTGCCTCATCAAACCTTCAGAAAGCGCACCCACAACCATCCAGATACGACGAACTTCATCACTGCCTGATACTTTTTCCAGCGCTTTTAATACTGCCCTGATTCGCTGTAAACCAGCGCGTTGTTTTTTATTTTTAATAAAATCCAGTAAACCCAACTGGTAATGTGGACGTAATCGCTTTGCTTCAGCCTGAAGTTTTCCAGACTCAATGGTATTTGCATCGTAGCCATCAGCGCTTAATTTTGCATTATCCAGATCAGGAGAAAATAAAGCACTTTCTGTTATTAAACCTTCATTGCGTGCTGCACGTAAATCATTGATCAGTGGCATTAACGCAATAGGTGAATCATGTTTTCCCGCCTGAATACCTTCCAGATAATCGGGCAGTTGCAACATAGCACGCATTAAAACATCATACGCGTCCTCAACATGCTCAACATTAGCTTTTAACAATGCCGCTGCGGTACGCTGCATTTCCTCAGCAAGCATTGATGCACCGTACACCTCAACCATTTGCAGCGTGCCATAAATCAACTTCAAATGCTCAATACAACTTTCTAATTCACCATTGTTTTTATTATCACCTGTTTTATTCTCAATATATTCATTGAGGCTAGTCTGAGCATCAGATATAACATCATCCAGCTGCGTTTTAACCCAGCTAAGCGAATTATATTCAACTGTATTATCCGGATTCATTATATTGATTACCTATGGCAGCTAACTTATGCCTGACGATCCAAAATAACGGTATCAACGTGATCCGCATCATCAGTCACATCATCAGCCGTGCCATCAGAAGCGGGCAACTTAAAGCCGGACACTGAACGGCCCAATTCATTCGACAGCTCATGCAATGATGCCAATGAAGTTGAGGTCTCTTCGGTACCTTCAGAGGTTTGCAGGGTAATTTCCTGAATCACATTCATTGAATCTGATACCGATAACGCCAGATTTGATTGCTGCTGAGTGGAATCAGAAATACCCTTAATAAGGTGCGACAACTCTGTATTTACCGACTCGATTTCTTGTAGTGCCTCACCCGCATTCTCTGCCATGGCAGCACCACTTACCACCCCTGCAGTACTCATTTCCATGGATTTAACGGCTTCATTTGTATCTGTCTGAATAGTGTTAACCAGAGCCTCAATCTGCTTGGTCGCATTACCCGCACGCTCTGCGAGGCGCTGCACTTCATCTGCCACCACCGCAAAACCACGACCAGCATCACCAGCAGTTGATGCCTGAATGGCCGCATTCAACGCCAGGATATTCGTCTGGTCTGCAATCTCAGTAATCAGCCCAACAATATCACCAATCTCCTGTGAGGATTCGCCCAGACGTTTAATACGTTTTGATGTTTCCTGAATAGTTTCGCGAATATTTTCCATTGAGCCAATAGTATTACGTACCACCTGCGCACCTTTTTGGGCAATATCCACCGACTTCTGCGCGACTTGCGCTGAGTTATCCGCATCGCTTGATACCGCTGACATAGATTCTGCCATGTCGGTTACCGCAGCACTGGCTGAGGCAATTTCACGCGCCTGTTTTTTCGATGCTTCAGCTAATTCAATCGCTGTTTGCTGTGTTTTTTCTGTTGACTGTGACACTTCTTCTGCGGTGCTGTTAATTGTGGTTACCAGTGTACGCAACTCATCAATCGTATAGTTGACTGAGTCGGCAATCGCACCGGTAATATCTTCTGTCACCGTTGCATATGCCGTTAAATCACCATCTGCAAGGTCAGCCATCTCATCCAGCAGGCGAAGAATCGCTCTTTGATTTCGGCGATTATTTTCTAACGCATCCTGCTCACGTTTTCTTGCATCTTTGAGTAACAAGATACCACCAATAATAATAAGCATTACCGCTAAGACACCAAAACCCACACCCATCAACTGAATTAAATCGAGCTCTTCACCCTGGGCGATGATTTCTTCCTGAAAACTTTTAAGGGAAGCAAGCAGACGTGCAGAATCATCACTTATCAGGCTGGCGGCATCATTCACCTCAAACAGTTCCGGCGACAACTCAAGAATACCGGCAACATTATCACTTACCGCACTACTCAGCATCGCCACTTCACGTAATTTAGAAATAGCTTTATCATCACCAACCTGTTCAATACGCAGACCTTTTGAGCCTTTTAGCAAACCTTCAAGAACGCGACCAAACAAAGCTGCATCCCGACCGAAGCGGTCAGCCGCTGTGGCTGCTTTATCACCACCAACAAGAATCTGATTCAAATTATTTTTAATACGTTGTGACAGCATCATCTGTCGCGTTGCTAAATATATTTGCCTCGAAGTCGCTTTCTTTTCAATTAACATGCCAACCACTTCATCAGAATACGTTAACATTTGAGGAATAAAATCTTCAATAATCTGATACTGCTCTGTTACTTCTATGATTGCTTCACGACCATTCAAAATAACTTCTACCTTATTACGGTAATTTCTCCAATCTGTCTCAACATTATCAAGTGCCGGCAGTAGCTCCAGAGGTATTGCCTCAGTAGTAACATTGCCAGAGCGAAAAATCTCTAAAATATCGTCAAACCAGATACGAGATTTAAACAGGTTTTCAAATGCCTCATCATTACCCGATGACGCACCTAACGAGTAGGTTGCCATTTGTTGCGATAACAGCAGTTGATCCGCCGATAATTCCACATGGCTCTGCAAAGTCGCTCGTTTATCACCCACATAAATCAGGCTGCCCAGCATAAGAATAATAGCTATTGACAGCAATAGACCGATTAAAATCAGTAGCTTACTAATTGCGATATTTTTTTTCTGTGCGCTCATAAAGCTTTATCTCCAATCTGCTGTGATGCCAATTCTGTTGTTGGCTTTAGCAGTAATCTCTCAAAAATTTTTTTATATTTTATTTTTACCTGCAACTTACAAGGATGCATGGGCAAACCTTTCGTCCCGTGTCATTTGATAAAAACTAAGGACTGGCCAATGTTCATCATCCTGCTTAAATACCCGCTCTATATAGGGCAATATACTTGTCGGTGCCTCGGCAGTATCAGCTGTTTTATCACTGTCTCTGAAATGCCGCATGCCATATATTTCTTCAACAACCAGTCCAGTATTAAATCCTTTATAATTAATGACAATAACCCTGCCATTATGCCGCTGCTTAATGTCCTCGCCTAACAAATACCCTTTCAAATCCATAACTGGCAACAAACTGCCACGTACATTGGCAACACCAACAACCCATGATTTAACGCCTGGTACTTTGGTAAATTCAGGTAAATCAAGTATTTCTTTCACCTCCGACATGGCGGCAACCAGCTTCGAATCACCAATCCTGAAAGCAATGCCAACCCAGTCATTTTTCACCTGGTCGAGCATGGGCAGACCCGCAGAACTTTTAACGGTTCGCTTTTCAATATCCAGTAATAAATCAAATGGTTCAGTCGTGTTCATGTGTTTTTTATTCTTTTTCCTGATTAGCAACAAAGCCAGCTTAACTAGGAGCTTGTCCGAGACAGTGCTGTGGCTACTTAGGTTGTTTAGTCTGTAGTCTGTTAGGGGTGAGTGTTATGTTATTTGCTATTCACCTAAACACCTACAGACTATCCACCTGAGTAGTTACCTTTTTTAGCTACACCGCTGACAACACCTTATTTACATGCTCGATCAACGCTTTCTCCTGCACCGGTTTAACGAGATAATCTTTAGCACCCTGACGCATTGCCCACACTTTGTCTGTTTCCTGATCTTTAGTTGTTACCATAATGACAGGAATCACTGCGGTGGCTTCATTTTTCGATATTTGCCTGGTTGCCTGAAAACCGTTCATGCCCGGCATCACCACGTCCATCAAAATCAAATCAGGCATTTGGGTTTTTGCCATCTCAACGCCGTCTTCACCACAAGTTGCCACCACAATCTCATGACCATTTTTAGTCAACATGGTTGTTAATACATGCACTTCTGTAGGGGAGTCATCAACGATCAATATTTTTGCCATACTTACACACCGCTCACTTGCTAATTACAAATTACGAGTAGTGGTGCACGGATGCACCGTTTACGAGCCAAAGGACGGAATTACGAATTACGTGTACTGATTCAGGCACTCTGTTCGAAATTCGTGTACATTTAGATCATGTTCTTGAAGGGACATGTTCTTTTATCGCGCCGATTAAATCTTCCCTGGTAAAGGGTTTTGTCAAATACTGAGTCGACCCCACAATACGACCACGCGCGCGGTCAAAGATACTGTCTTTACTTGACAGCATAATAACTGGCGTATTCTTAAATGTTTTATTGTTCTTTATCAGTGCACAGGTCTGATAGCCATCAAGCCTTGGCATCATGATATCGACAAAAATAATATCGGGTTTGTTTTCAGCGATTTTTGATAATGCTTCAAAACCATCAACTGCCGTCACCACTGCACAACCTTCTTTTTTAAGCAGATTTTCAGCAGTTCGCCTTATTGTTTTACTGTCATCAATGACCATTACTTTAAGGCCACTCATTATATTTTCTCTTCAACCATTACCGTACCATTTAAACATGTCAAAAATAGACAGCCCCAAAAAACGCTTATGTATAAAGCCTTGTAAAACTTACTGATAAACTGAATGTAGACCACATTCTGTTTATTGCCAACAATTAATGCAAACTTACCGGGAATAGCGATGGAAACTGAAAATGATCTTGTACTGCTTAAAAATGGAATAATTTATCAGTGCAATTACTGTTAAAATTAATAGCTCATATAGTATTTTAAACCTTGTATGGAGTTGTCATGCAGATAAAAATAGGTTTCGTCATGGATCCGCTGTCATCAATAAATAGTAAAAAAGACAGTACTTTTGCCATGATGCTGGCAGCACAAAAATCCAACTGGGAGATTCACACAATCTATCAGAGCGACCTGTACACCGAAAACGAAAAACCCCGCGCTTACAGCCGCATCACCCGGGTTGAAGACAACCCTGAACACTGGTTTGACTTCAGCACAAAACAGGACATCGATTTAAGCTCACTGGATGTCATTTTAATGCGCAAGGATCCACCCTTTGATATCGAGTACATAGCAACAACTTATATTCTGCAATTAGCCGAACAACACGGCACACTCGTGGTCAATAAAGCAGCCAGTCTACGCGACAACAATGAAAAAATGTTTATCACTCAATTCCCTCAATGTTGCACGCCGTTTATGGTTAGCCGAAGCAAAAGCCGCTTACGTGAGTTCATTAACCAGCGATTTCAGGCACAGCAAAATGATGTCATTTTAAAACCTCTGGATGGTATGGGAGGCACATCCATTTACCGGGTTAACCCTCATGACCCCAACCTTTCAGTGATACTTGAAACCGTATCCGAAAACGAATCACGCACGGTGATGGCACAACAATTTATTCCTGAAATCATCCGTGGTGATAAACGTGTGCTATTAATCGATGGTGAAGCCGTGCCTTATGCCTTAGCCCGTATTCCGGCAGCTGGCGAAACCCGTGGCAATCTTGCCGCAGGCGGCACTGGCGTTGGCGTTGAACTGAGCGAACGTGACCACTGGATATGTCAGCAGGTAGCACCGACATTAAAACAGCAGGGCATATTGTTTGCCGGCATCGACATTATTGGTGATTATTTAACGGAAATAAACATCACCAGCCCAACCTGTATTCGCGAGCTTGACCAAATTTATTCACTGGATATCGCTGGCGATTTAATACGATGCATAGAAAAATATTTAAACTAAAAAATTCGGAACTGAAAAACCTGGTATTAGCGATACTGATTCTTGCCAGCGTTTTGTTAAGTGGCTGTGAACAGACAGCTAAACAGGTCAATTACAGTATTTTTGCCTTTGGTACTTTAATTGATATAACGCTTTATGATGTAAAGCAAAAGCAGGCCGATGCTGCGTTTCTACAACTACAAAAAGATTTTGATTTCTATCATCAACACTGGTCACCATGGACAGATGGTGATCTTGCTCAGCTCAATAGTCAGCTAGAAAATAGTCAACTAACGACGGACAGCGACAACCATAAAACCCTGCCGCTGCCCGAACACCTGCTACCATTAATTAAAAACTCCATTGAATTAAGCCAGCAAAGTGAACATTTTTACAACCCCACCATAGGACAATTAATTAACCTATGGCAATTTCATAAATATCAGGATGAAAATATTCAGCCCCCTGCCCACAGCCAGATTCAACATTTAATAAAAAACAACCCGCTAATGAGTGACTTATCACTCAATAAGCAAAACCAGTTAATCAATACTAATCCTGCGGTATCGTTAAATTTTGGTGCTTTTGCAAAAGGTTATGCCATTGAACTGGAAATGAAAAAATTACAGAAGCTCGGCATCCAGAACGCGGTAATTAATGCTGGCGGGGACTTAAGCGTGATCGGCCAGCATGGCGACCGCCTGTGGAACGTAGGCATCCGTCACCCTCGTGAGCAGGGTCTATTAGCAAGCATCGAAGTAAAACACAATGAAAGTATTTTCACCTCCGGTGATTATGAGCGTTATTATTATTATCAGGACAAACGCTTTCATCACATTCTGGATCCGACAACCGGGTATCCAACAACTGACACACAATCCGTCACTATTTTGCACCAGGACGCGGGACGCGCAGATGCGGCTGCCACTGCCATTTTTGTTGCAGGTAGCAAAAACTGGCAAACTATTGCAAAAAACATGAGCATTCGCCATGTTTTGCTAGTGGACGCAAACGGCGATATTCACCTGACACCGGCAATGCAAAAACGGGTAAAATTTCTAAATAAATCACCTGCTGCACACATTATTGTTAGCAAGGAACTATAAT